>NZ_DGMV01000054.1:33514-36104 GCF_002388575.1 Marinimicrobium sp. UBA4509 | reverse complement strand
AATCCTGGACCGCTTTCACGAGGCCTTTCCCGAGCTGACCATCCGGGTGACCGAGTTCGATATCAACACCACGGATGAAGCGCTGCAGGCGGATTACACCCGGGATTTCCTAACCGCCGTGTTCAGTCATCCGGCTACCGTAGGGGTGCAGAAGTGGGGCTTCTGGGCGGGCGCCCACTGGACGCCGGATGGTGCCATGTATACCGAAGACTGGCGGGAAAAACCCAACGCCGTCGCCTGGAAAGACGCCATTTTCAATGACTGGTGGAACGACTTTACCGGTGCCACCAATGGCGATGGGGAGTTCAGCGGGCGTGGTTTCTATGGCGAGTATCAGGTAACAATCAATGGCCAAGTCGAACAGACCATTGAGCTGTTACCCGGTGAAACCGCCGAGTTCGAATTCACTATCGGAGAATAACCGGCTCAGTCCGCTTCGCAGCGACAACCGGCGCTGGCCGAGCACACCTTCTTCTGCCCGTCAGGGCAGAGGGGCTCGGCGGGGTCGCGATAGGGTGGAGCGGGTTCAGGCGTGTTGCCTTTGTCTTCAAACTGCTCGCCAATGGCCCGAAATGCCGCCATGTCGGCTTTCTGCGCTTTGCGCTCGACGGTTTCCCGGCCCGGGCAGTCGATATGAGATTTGTCGCAGTGGCGGTCCAGGTATTGGTCCGTCACAAGTTGCGCGCATCCGGTCAAACCAGACAACAGGATTACGAACAAGAGTCCCGCTTGGTACTTCATGTCACCGCTCCGTTTTGGTGAATCAATGATCCGCGAACCCGCCATTGCGGAAACACGCTGTCAGTGTAGCAGAGCGCACTCAGGCTCCGATGATCAGATACAGACCAATGACGCCAAGCAACGTCCCGCCGCTTCGCTGCGCCGGGCGCTCGAACCGCTTCATCAATGTTGCCTGCGTTATCCGATGGGCGCCGTAGGCATAAGCCAGTTTGGTGCCGCCCACCGCCAGGATGGTAATGGCCATCACCACGCCCAGCCCCTGAACGGTAATCCGGGATAGATCGACAAACGCCGGAAACAGGCTGGCGTAAAACACGATGGCCTTTACATCCGCGAGTGTGATCAGCAGTCCCGTCAGCGTATCGCGCCACAGGCGTACCGGCGTGGAGGCCATTGGGCGGTTCGCGGATTGCGGCGCGGCACGCCAGCAACACCAGCCCAGATAGATCAGGTAGCCGCCGCACGCGAGCCGCACCCAGTAGAAGGCACCACTCAGTGACTCCGCCAGGGCGCTCATACCCAGTAACGCCAGACACACAAACAGCAGATCGCCCAGCACAATGCCCGCCGTGACGGCGGCGCCTGCTGCAAGCCCCGAGGCGGCCGACCGGGTTAATACCAGTGCCACGCTGGTACTGGGTAGGGCGGCCAGCGTCACCAGAGTGACAAATAACAGTAACGCGCCGGTCGGGGTCATTGCTTGGGGTGGGCCTCGGTTTCGAAGCGGCCCTCCTCCCGGTACTCAAAGACGGTGTCGTTGTGGTCTGCGCCAAGTTGGCTGATAAGGACGGGTTTCCCGTCCGACGAAATATGAAGGTCGCCAATGCCTGCATTATTCCATAGCCGCTCCCCCAGATCCCGACCCCGTGGCAATCGAGGGCTTACCCGCATTCGCCGGCGCTTGGTGAACCAGTTCAGCGGGGACAGGGGGCTGTACAACCAACGGTTGAGGCGGTCCAGCCATTCGAGCAATCCATGGGGAAACTCGTTCTTGATGCCGCTGCTGGTTATTTGCCAAATGTGAGGGCCATTCTGCTTGTGTCGTAAGCGAACATCGTAGGCAAATGAGTAGTGCACATCGCCAGAGACAATCATGAAATGTTTGGGCGTTCGCGAATGCCCAAAAATATTGAGCAGTACATTGGCCGCCCCACGATGAGCCATCCAGTTTTCCGCGTCGACCAGCAGTGGTTTGCCAAACCAGGTGAATACCTGTTGAATCATCTCGATCAGTTTAACGCCGAATATGGGGGCCGGTGACACAACCAGCACGGACTCCTCCCCCATGACCGACTGCTGAAAGTCGGTAAGTGACTCCCAGTCCATCAGGCCAGAGGGATGTCCCGGTCTGATCTCGCTACGCCACCGATGCGTTCTTGTATCCAAGACAATGATTTTGGGCTTCGTGTCCAGCGTGAAGTGCCAATGACCAAACGCCAACAACCGATCAATCAGCGCATTCTGCTGCTCTTTGTCCAGGGTATGAGTTTGTGGGCTGGATTCGAACAGATCCTGGCAAGTGGGCATGAGCTCGGAAACGTGCTCGGGTCGGTTTCCCCAGCCCTGGCAGAGCAGATATCCCAGTAAAGCGTTGCCAATAATCCGCCGGGAAAACGGGTGCTCATAGGCGGTCTGCTCCCATAATGCTGACAGATTCCAGTCATCGGTTACATCATGGTCATCAAAAATCATATAGACGGGGATGTTGGCCAGCGCACGTGCCGCCTGAGGCAGTGTTTCCCGAAATGCCTCAATGTTCACCTTCTCGTCACGGTAGCGGGACAGCTCGGGTTCACGACTCACCGGCTCAATCGATGAAACCAGTGCCCAAGGTGCGGGAGACCAAACC
>NZ_DGMV01000054.1:29538-33452 GCF_002388575.1 Marinimicrobium sp. UBA4509 | reverse complement strand
AAGGTGCGGGAGACCAAACCAGCAAATACATTGCGAATACTTCCGCGAACGAAATCAGGTGATTGCCCGCGTGTGCTGTGGTGAATACGGGTTTGCGGACACCACCGAAAAACCGTTCGGCCAGACTCTCGTTGGATTGAGTGCTGGGCAGCAATTTTTCCCGATGGTAGTAACCATGTGCTAGCGACCCCAACTCGGCGCTGGAGTCGACAGAGGCGCCTTCCAATTGCTCCTCATACAGGCCCAGTCGTTGAATAACGCAATGTATGGCGTGCAGCATGGGGCCGGCAACGTCATCGACGTAGACCTGATCGCCGGTCAGCATCAGAAGCGCGGGAGGGCTTCCTTCCTCCCTTGCTTTCTGTAACTCGTGATCCACTCGAGCAAGGCCATCCCGGGCCTTGTGGTGAGGGCGACGGCAAGAGCCGTGAAGCACTCGTGTGGCTCGCGAACAGAGCGTGAACCCGGGGGTCAGGTCGCCCCTGTAACACAAGTGGGGCGCCCAGTCCGCTATCCACCTGGGCTCCTCTGCCGGGTCGCTCGAAAGGCCCACATCGTAAGACAATCGCGTGTCGGTCGGTAACGGTGTATCCAGGGACAGCTCTATCAAGTAGAGCCAGGCGTGCTGACCGACGCGCAGTACTTGCTGCTCAGAGGGGTGTACCTCTCGATCAAGATACTGACCTTCTGAATCGGAGAGGCGGACCCTGAGGCACAGTTGCCGACGTGCGACCAGCCAGAGCGTCAGGCGGTCGGTAGTGCAACGGCGTAGCACGGGCCCCGCCAGCACCTCAGGGATACTTCGGTGATCATTATTTGGCAGGCTGCCCATTAAACGAGACTCCAATCCACCCAATCGATAGTGACAGTTTACTGACAAGTCTGGACAGATACAGTATGTCAGGGTTCCTGTGAATATGCATTGAGTCTGCCCTTCGCGGTTGAAGCGTCAACACGGGTTTCCAGAGAATTGTAAAGATTGCGCTATCAACCAGATTTGACTGGCCACAGCCCTGGGCAGTTCGTTAGTATCGGGGCGCTAGAGAGATAATAGGAACACTCCATGTACGATATCGATCAGCTCTCCAGACACTTCCTAGGGCTGTATTTCCTCTTTATAGGGGTGCACTACACCAGCACCAGTGTTGGCCTGTGGAAGCGTACCGGCATCAGCCACATTCGCTACGGCAACCGGGGCTCCGCCACCTGGTGGTACCGGCAGACGTTCAACCTGTTCCGCGCCGCCATTCTGGGGGTGTGTCTGGCTCGTATCGTCTGGCCCATCGATCCTTGGCTCGGCGTCTTCCCCGCGCTCTATCAGGCGCCGGTGCTACTGGCCGGCATGGCAATGCTGCTGGTGTCCTACGGCATCGTCAGTTACGTCCACGCCTATATGCGCAATGACTGGCGCTCCGGTATCGACCCGGACAAACGTCAGCCGCTTCTGACTCAGGGCCCCTATGGGCTTACCCGAAATCCTCTGTTCATCGGCATCATTCTCGGTCAGTTGGGATTGTTTCTGACCTTCCCCAGCGTGTTCACCCTGCTTTGTCTGCTGGTGGGCGCCGTCGTGATCGTACTGCAGGCGCGCCGCGAAGAAGTCGCATTGGGTCGGGCCTACGGAGTCGAATATCAGGACTATCGCCTGTTGGTGCGGCGGTGGTTATAGTGACTCTGAGTGGTGAGTTTCGTGGTAATTCAAATCCGTTACAAAAAGCAGAATCCTGCAGGGTATGAATGAATACCGTCGTAATCTCCCTTGCTCAGCTTGACTCCGTTTGCCCGGGCTATTGCATAGACCATACTCGCGTGAAACAGAAAATTTGGAATAATATAGTGGTATATGAACTCGGGCTCCGGAAGGTCTACTTCAGAGAAGCCGGCTTTATCCCTCAAGTGTCTGGTAGCGTCGAGCTGTTGAGCTTCTGGAAGACCGTTCAGGTAATTTGCCGTTTCCGTTATTTGGGCTTGAATAGCCGCTTTGCCTGATTCCTCCTTGATGAAGGAGACGATTTTCCTGTTTATCAACGGGCAATACCCTCGAAGTATAAAGTTGGCCGCGATTTTGGCGTTCGTCTCCAGATTGAACATGTCGTCAGCGAGTGACGATGCGAACGTTTCCGGAGGGATCTTGGCGACTATTGTATCCAGTTGGGACAAATAGCGTTGAAACACCTTCTTGATACTATGGTTCATTGTGGTTCCTGTCGTGAATGTTCTTGGTTTTTTGGGGTGTACAGGTATTGAGCGGCTTTCTCGCTCATTCGACGGTAGTCGTGCCCCACTCCTGGTACATGGATTTTTTGCCACGTAAAGTCGGCGTCTATATCCTCGGCAATGGCTTTTGATTCGCGGTAAAAATACTGGCCGCGCGAGAAACGGTGCAACCCTTGCACGTCGAGTTTATCGTTCCGGGCAAGGTGGCCCCGGGTTTCATCGGCGTTGTCCAGCTCGCCGAGAAATACCACCAGATTTCTCGAGAACGCTATACGGTGCGTCTTTTCCGATAAGGGACTCCCTTTTAAACCAAAGGGAAACTTGACGTCGAAGTCCGGTAGTGTGTACCACCCGGCGTTGGCGGCAATTAACCGATCCGCATGGACGCTGGTACCAAACAGTGCGAACCGGTGGATTATTTGGCCACCTGCGGAGTGCCCGAACATATCGTAGCGGTCCGCATCGATTCCGAACCGCTTGCGGGCATCCAGGAAAATGCCGTCAAAATCCTTGAAAAGCCATCGTCGTGGGTTCTGAGTGATCTCGTAGCTTGCGAACCCGGTCCTGGCTTCATTGATCGTCACATTGGTAAGCATTCCCGCGATATTGTAGTTCCAGAACTCCGGGTACCGTTCCTCTGCGTAGTGTGGCGAGATGACCAGCACTCCGTATTTCTCGGATGCGGTTTTCCAGGCATCCCGGTAGTCCCATGCATTGCGTCCGGCACCGGGCAACACCAGGAGTACAGGTGAGGAGGGCGCAAAAGAGTCGGGCTGGTGGTAGTAGACCTTGAGTCGGGTTTGCTGCTGGCCAGCGCCAGATGAGTAGGTGTAGTGACCTGAACCATTGGTTACCCGCTGTTCGTTGGCACCTGTGGGGAGTGCCAAAAGCCATGTCAGGACTATCAGTATACGCATTGTACCGTTGCTCCTTATTGACCGGGTGTGCGGCGCGGCCTGAGGTCCGAGATGATCTGTTGTGCTATCTGCCACTGCCCGGCTTGTCTGACCAGGACAAAGTTCAGGGACACCCGGCGCTGATCTCCGTCGACCGCTGATCCGGGCGAGCTGTGCAACTGACTGTTGATAACAACAACCTCCCCCAAATAGTGCCTGGATACCGGACGATAGGAGGCCATGGCCTCTTGCCACTGTGCAGGAGAAAAGCCGGGGAAAAGAACGGTCTCCAGAAACACCTGGAGATTGTCCCGTCCACGAAACGTGCGGCCAAACGCATTGATCCACTCCACATCCTGCGTGTGTGAAGCGGCTACGGCGGCTGCGTCTTGATTACGCCATGCTTTTCGAAATTCGAGGATAAAGGCGTCAATCTCTTGCGTCTGCTCTTGCGGGTTGGGAATGCCGTAGTCGCGATAGTCCGGTACAGGGTAAAAGCTCTGGGCCGACGACAGCGATGCCAGTAGCAGTAAAAACGTGGTTATCAGAAGTAATTTCATTGTCGATCTCCATGCGTCAACAGTATGTGTGGACTTTCAGGCACGGGAGTAACTATCTGTTTTACATGGGAAAAAGTCTTGCCGATTTCAAAAACTTATAGCCGATTGTGAAATTGGGCCCGGTATTGCGTCGGCGTCAGCCCGGTGTGGCGCTTGAACGCGCGATTGAATGGTCCGATAGAGCCATACCCCAGATCAAGTGCGATATTCATTATGGGAGTGGAGGCGTGTTGGGGCGACG
>NZ_DGMV01000054.1:0-29452 GCF_002388575.1 Marinimicrobium sp. UBA4509 | reverse complement strand
GAGCCATTGACGAGCCTTCTGAATTCGTAGCTGATTGAGGAAACCACTGAAGTTCTGAAAGCCGAGTTGGCGGTTGATCAGGCGGCGTAGCCGGTGCTCTTTATCGCCTAGTTGGGAGGCCATGGACGCTATATCTAACTCAGGCTGCATGTAGTCGCCTCGCTCAATAAAGTCGTCCAGGGCGCGCTTCAGGTTAAGGTACTCGTGAGGAAGCGCCGTTTGAGAGCGTGTGTCGAAGCCGCTATCTGGTTCCGAGAACACCGACCCCTTATTGGTACGAAGCAGGTACACGCTAAACCACGTAACACTGGCAAAGACCAGGGTGGCGTTTGCCAGGCTGAGTGTCGCCGACTGCAGCAGTCGACCCAGCCAAAGCTGGTCGATGGCCAACATTGCACCATACGCCGCCAAAGCACCGCTGAGCATCAGTCGCAGACGGCGGCGCTTGTCCACCAGGTCATCAGACAGTCCCGTCAGGGCCGTGTATATGATGTGCGCGAGTACCAGAATGGAAAGGCCATGGTTGATTTGGTGGTAGATGCCATCACCACCCCTGAACCCAAAAAAGTAAAGATGCCAGACGATCCACAGAGCGACAAACGGGCGGGCCCAAATGGGGGTATGACGAATGGAGAATCCCTCCTGGAAAAAATACATGGCGGCCAACCAGAGCGCATAGGCCCAGGCGTCGGTCAGGAGCAGCAGTATGTTGCGGGTCATGCCGTAGGCCGCGTCTGGTACTGGCGCTGTCAGCGACAAATAGGCAATGCCGCAGGCTATGGCAGCCAGTAGCAACAACATTCCTTCACGAATTGGTTTACGATTAAGCCCGACGCCAACCAGCAGAACCAACTGCCCGGTTGTCGCAGCCCTCAATGCGAGGTCGAGTAGCGCTAGTGTTGTTAATAGCATGTCAGCCTGATTTTCTAGAGAACTTTGGCATAATGCAACTCATGCAATGTAATCCCCGTAAGCCGGGATGAAGACCTTTCTTGGCCTGATTCGATGAAGCCAAGTTTCTTATACGTCTCCTGAGCTGGTGTGTTGCCCTTGATACACCAGAGCTCAATGCATTCGAACCCTGACCGGGATGAAAACGCGATTGCCCGTTCTACAAGGCTGGTTCCGATGCCTCTTCTCCAATGCTCGGGAAGAACATTCAAAGCCCACAACTCTATTGTTTCTGGGGCCGCCTCATAGCGAGGTCTTCCGACGATGGAAAACGCTACCACCCGTCCACACTCTTCTGCTACGGATAGGGTAAAGTCAGAATTCTGATCGGCAAGCCGCGCTCTAAGCTCAGACAGGTTGTTGGCGGCGTTCAGTGATTTGAGAAACTCCTTTGGCATAAACGGCTGATAGGCCGCTCTCCAAGCAGCGACCCTTATCCGGCCAATTGCTTCCGCGTCTTTTGGTTCGGCTTCTCGAAATATCATACTATTCTGTTCGGGCGTCTAAAGTATCGGTGCGGCTATCGACTCTTCTTTCTGTCCCTATAAGCTGAAATCATCGCACAAATTGTTGTCAAGGACGCAACGACGAAACCCACAGTAGGAATGAGAAAGGCTGCAAAGAAGAGCCCTAGTCCATCGGTCATCACGCTGTATATCGAAATTGAGACAAATATGAAGGTGACCAAAAGCTCAATTGAAAGCTGGTTGGCCAGGCCTCCGTATTCGCCATCTACTGTTTTCGCCCAGTAGTGTCTAACGTTGATCCTTGGTTTCTTCATAGATGCTGGTAGCGCCCAAAGCAGGGCTCCCGTATTGGGATGATATCCTTCCTGTTAGCGGGCTTGACGATTACCACGGCGAGTCCAAACTGCCCCAAGTGCAATACCGAACGCAGCACCAAAACCTATGGCCTGTGCAATGTTTCCCGTGGCGGCGCCAAATCCTGCTCCAATAGCTATTCCTGTGGCGATACCCATTCCCATTTTGTTTCTAAAGCACACTTTGAAAAACTTGTCCATTTTGTCTCTCCCTGTTGGGCGTGAGGTACTGTTTGGCGTCTCGGTAGAGGTGCGAGCGAACTGTTAGCGCCAAACACAACGGCGCTAGCTTACGAGGAGCTGGCTACCGTAGGCAAGGTAATTCTATAGCTGGTTAAAGCTCATGGCTGATAATCCGCGTCAGGCCATAACTCATTAATTTCCTCTGCTTGAAGGTCGGCATTAAATAGCTCCCAAACAATGCCGTTTACGTCTACATCCTGCGTGAACTCTCCTGCAGATGAGTCTTCCCAGCCCAGGTGCCGCAAAGAGCCTGGATCTGCATTAGCATCTTGACGCACAGACAGATTCAGAGTGGCGGTTCGCCACAAAGCGTACTCGCCAGGGACGACCAAGCTCGGCTCAGCATTCAGTCGTTGGCTGTAATCCGCAACGGTTTCAGCGATCTTGTCAGTTGATATGGCTATATGAAGTTTCTTCACAGTATTCCCTTAATTTTTAAAACTATTGTTAGACGGAAACTTTTCCGTCTTCCGAATCTGGTTGAATTTGTACCATGCCTGAAAAGCTCCGTCACGAAACGCTTAGAATGCATCGCTATAACGAGGCTGTGGGCCTGAATCACGTCCATGGATACTTTGAGTGTGAAAATGGTTCAGGTTCAGAGCGTCCTACCTCCGCTCGCGGTGGTGAATTAGTGTGCTCGGTTATGCATTTTTACCTCCGGCAACGATTAGCTCAGAACGTACATAGGAGCGAGCCCTGTGTTTTGTGCCAGAGGTTACCGTGTGTGATTGCCCTTCGTTTAGTTCAATTGTTCCTTCCTCGGTATCAATAAATACCTTCCCGGAAAGAACAAGGAAAAATTCATCTGAGTTCTCATGAGTGTGGAAGCTGGCTTCTACGTTTTCCATTACTCGGGCTGAAATCGGTGATCCGTTGACTTCACCGATACCGATAGATGCCCAACGTTCATTCACGCTCTTTAATTGAGACAGTATATTATTCATGGCTGACTGTATGCACAACGCCCGGCTTTGGGACGGACTTTTAGCCGCGAAGCGGCGGAAAGGCCGTTCCAGCCTCGAAGGGGCGACAACAGCCGTTTGTTAAAAGGCACTACCTGGCAACCCTGTAAAGAAAGTTAGCGATATATTTTGCCCGCAATATAATAGCCAGAGAAGCGGCGAACTCTAATGCAGTAGCAAGCATGTTAGCTTTGTCGCTGTCCATCGCGGCTGAGGTCCAGTCATACGCATCCGGGTTAGAAGACAATAAATACGAGTATGTAAGCCAATAAATTGCGTCTATTGCCGCGTAAAAGAATGCGTACAAGCCTACCGTTATTACCAAAGCGACCAATATGCTAAATGTCTTTTCAGGAACGACCGAGTCCTCAGATTCCGGCGGTACTACTTTTTTGGCTATCGTAGTGGGAAACATCCAAAGTGTTATGGCAACACCCAGAGGTATCACAGCCATGATAAGGAAAAAAGCTGCCGAGGCGGGCATGCCCGAGTAAGTGTCAGTGAACACTACAGAAAGAAATGTTGCCACTTGCCTCAAAGAGTAAATGAATACAATTATCGAAAGTAGCCGAAACCCTACTGCCAAATATTGATGTACTTTCATGACTTTCCTTGACTTTTATCAATATTATTAAACGGAAACTTTCCGTCTATCACATTTGGCTGCTTTTATAACATGCCTGGAAGGCTCCGTCACTCAACGCTTAGAACGCATCGCTATAACGAGGCTGGCCTAAAATAGGGGAAGTTTCCGTGTGTGGGAGGTTATACGGAAATGTCGCTAGGCCCACTGGGTTCCGAGGGCCTGAAGGGGGCTGTGCGGTATCAATCAGTTCCCAGGTACCGCTTTCGCTTGTTCGCTTTCATATTGCTCAGATCCGCGAGGAACAGGCCATCCAGGCACTCCCCAAAATCCGAATCGACGCTGAAGGCGAGCAGGTGGTAGCCGCCCTCTTCGAACAGGGCGGGGTAGTGCTTGAACAGCACTGGTAGGGGATGGCCGGCGGTTTTGAAGCTGGTGTTCAGATGCTCGTAGGCGGCGTCGCGGTCCATGGGGACGAACAGGCGGTTGAGGGCCATGCGGCTTTGCGGGTCGATCAGGTGCGGGTGGCGGGCGCTGGCGAGGGCGGCGGGCATGGCGTAGTAGCGCTGGTGGTAGGCCACCAAAGCTTCGCGCAGGGGTTTGGGGTAGTCGGCGCTCAGGCTGACCGGTCCGATCAAATAACGGATGTCCGGGTGGTGGCGCAGGTAGGCGCCCAGGCCCTGCCAGAGGTAGTCCAGGTTGGCTTTGCCCCAGTAGTCCGGGTTGACGAAGCTGCGGCCCAGTTCCAGCGCCTGTTCCAGGTAGGGCCTCAGTGCCGGCCTTAGATGGAACAGCTCGGCGGTGTAGAGTCCTTCCAGTCCGGCTTTCGCCATCAACTCGCTGGTGACGCCAATGCGATAGGCGCCGGCGATGGCCAGGCGGTTCGGGTCCCAAAGGACGAGGTGTTGATAGCTCTGGTCGTGGCGGTCCAGGTCGCGGCGTCGTCCTGTGCCTTCGCCCACTTTGCGAAAGGCAATTTCCCGCAGTCGGCCCAGTTCGCGCATGACCGTGGGGTGTTGATCCCACTGGCAGAGCACAATGGTCTGTCCGTCCCGAGTGTGGCCGAGTTTTTGAGCCCGGGCCAGCTCCTGTTGCAGTTGCAGGGGGTGCTCCGGGTGGGCGATGGTTTTCTCGGTGACGAACAGGGTTTTCTTGCCCCGGCCGAGTTTGTACAGGTGTTTTTTAAGGCGTTGAATCAGCGGCTTGTCCGCGAGGTTTTTGGCTTCCAGAGCGCGGGCGGGAATGGGTTCGCCCACCCGGAAGCGGATTTCTGCGGAGCGTTTGTTGAACATCTCATGGGCCAGCAGGGCGGTGGCCAGGGGTTTGAACACGGCGGAGGCGCTGTAAAACAGCCAGGAATTTTTTGCCTGAATATGGACCGGCAGCAGGGGCGCGCCGCTCTTGCGGGCGAAGTGCAGAAACCCGGAGCGCCAGGCGCCGTCGCGAATGCCGGTGGGGCGTGCGCGGGAAACTTCTCCGGCGGGAAAGATGATCACCGCCTGGTCCTGCTCCAGGGCCTGGCGAATACGCTTGTAACTCTGGCGGTAGGCGCCGCCGGTCATATTGTCCAGCGGCAGCAGCAACTCGAGCAGCGGTTCAAAGGCGCTGAGCAGGTCGTTGGCGACGATTTTGACATCGGGGCGCACCCGGCTGACCAGATGAATCAGAGCCAGTCCGTCCAGCGAGCCGATGGGGTGGTTGGCGATGATCACCACCCGCCCCTGGGCGGGGATATTGTTCTGCTCGCGCTGGGGCACGCTGTAGGTAAAGTTGAAGTAATCGAAGATCCGCTCGATGAAGTCCAGGCCCCGGGCGCCCCGGTGCTCCTCCAGAAACTGATTGATGGCGCGCTCGTGGACCAGTTTGCGCAGCAGGCCCAGAGTGGGTTTGCGCAACATGGGGGCGCTGCGGGCGAAGCGCGGGAATTTGTGGTTGAGGGATTCCTCGATATTGAGCATGAACGGCTGACCTCGGTGGACTCTTCCGCCGAGGCTAGGGCCGAACTGTGACGCTCCGGTGACGGAGCGATGAAGGATTAATGACCGTCCGGGTCGGCGCCGATTAGCCGCTGTAGCTGCGCCTGCTGCTTGTCGAGCAATTGCCGGTAGGGTGCCTTGACCCCGATCAGTACACCAGTGTCAGCGTCCAGCTCAAGGTGCTGATGCAACTCGTCGTCAATCAGTTCCGGCGCGATCTCGATGCCACTGGCGCCGGGCGTTGCCGCGCTCTGCTGATCCTGGAACGCGGCGGTCAGGTCGCGGTGGGGCAGCGGGTGAATGCGCGCGGCGAGTTTCAGTTTCGGGCCCGGGTTCAGATGGGATAGCTCCCCCAGCAACTGGGCGCTACACAGAGCGCGGAACGCGCAGTCGCTGTCGCTTTCGCCAAAGAAATCGATCAGCAGGGTATCGCCCGACAGGGCGACCTGCTTGCCGCTGTACAGCGACAAGATGTTGCGCAGTTGTTGCTCGAACTGGCTCAGTTGTTGAGCGAAGCTCTCCTCGTTCAATTGACGGCTGAGGGTCTCCATATTCAGCAGTCTTAGTCGCAGGCGCAATTGGGCCGGCGGCGGGGTATCGGCCTTGTCGCCATCGTCATCCGCCGATTCGTCCGACGAGACCTGCGGGCTCTGCTCATCGGGCGTTGACTGGCCCTGAACGATCACCGGTGGCCGGCGCAGCGCGGGCAGCCAGGGCAGGGCGGCGGCCGCCAGGACCAGCAGGCTCCACAGGAGCAGAAACTGCCGGTCGGCCCCGCTCAGGGCCGGTGGAATCATGGCCACCTGCAGGTGCCCGGCGATGTTGTCGGCCAGGGCGATGGTGGCGGTGTAGCGGCGGAACTGACCGGGCTCGGCCTCACTGGGCGGGAAGCCACTCTGTACCAGCAGCCGGTTTTCCACATCGTGGATGGTGGCCCCGATCACCTGCGGGTGGCGGGTCAGCTCCTGAAGGACCACCTGCAGGCTGATCATGTCCTGGCTCAGGGTGGCGTCCACGGCGCGTTGGGCGGTGCTGCGGGCCAGGGTCTGGCCGAAGCTGTCCAGTTGCTGACTCTGGGTGTGCAGGCTCGCCCGGGCGTGTAACCCGGCGGCCAACAGGCCGAGCAGCACAATCAGGGCGGTGCCGGCAATCGGTTGCCAGTGGGGCTTGAGTCGAGCGTAGAGGGCCATGCAGATCCTTGAGTGTGGGTACCCGTAGGGGCGCCCGTTTCAAAGTCGCCTATTTTACGGGCGTTGTTCCTGTGGATGCCAGCGCGTTGGCCCGGGGATTTGATAAAGACCACAGAAACATCAACGCATGGCATCTGTCCCCGGGGAACCGGTATAATTGCCGCCCGTTCCATTCCTTATTGCCAATCAAGTGAGTCCGCGTGAAAGACATCGTACTGATCAACGTTTTCGGGGATGACAAACCCGGGGTGACCTCCTCGCTCGCGGCCGAGCTGTCCGGCTTCGGCGCCAGCATCCTGGATATCGGCCAGGCGGTGATTCACGATGATCTGGCGCTCGGCATGCTGGTGGCGCTGGAGCCCGGCCGGGCCAGGGCCGAGACGTTGCAGAGCGCCATTCGCACCCGCGCCGACGATCTCGGGGTGCGGGTACGCTTTGAGAATATCGATCACCAGCGCTATCAGGAGTGGGTGGAGCAGCAGGGCAAGCCGCGGCATATCGTGACCCTGCTCTCCCGCCAGGTGATGGCCGAGCAGATTGCCGAGCTGACGGCGGTGACCGTGCGCCACGGGCTCAATATTGACCACATTAACCGCCTGTCCGGCCGTGTGCCGCTGGATGCGCTGGATACCCACAGCAGTGCCTGTGTGGAGTTTTCCGTGCGCGGCGCGCCGGCTGACACCCAGGCGCTGCGGGCGGATCTGATGGAGCTGTCCACCCGCCTGGAGGTGGATATTGCGTTTCAGAAGGACACCCCCTACCGGCGCAATCGCCGCCTGGTGTGTTTCGATATGGACTCCACCCTGATTGAGGCGGAGGTGATCGACGAGCTGGCCAAAGCCGCCGGCGTGGGTGATGAGGTGATTGCCATTACCGAAGCGGCCATGCGCGGGGAGCTGGATTTTCAGCAGAGTTTCGCCAAGCGTCTGAGCCTGCTCAAAGGGTTGGATGAGTCGGTGCTTGAGGGCATCGCTCGCAACCTGCGTCTGACCGAAGGGGCTGAGAAGTTGATCGCCACGTTGAAAAAACTGGGTTACAAAACCGCGATTCTCTCGGGAGGCTTCGAGTACTTTGGCCGCTTTCTGCAGCAGCGTTTGGGTGTGGATTACGTGTACGCCAACGAGCTGGAGATTGTCGATGGCAAGGTGACCGGACAGGTATCGGGCACGGTGGTGGATGGCGCGCGCAAGGCGCAGCTACTCAAGCAGTTGGCCGAGCGCGAGGGCATTACCCCGGAGCAGGTGATTGCGGTGGGCGATGGCGCCAATGATCTGCCCATGTTGAACGCCGCCGGGTTGGGCATCGCGTTTCGCGCCAAGCCGTTGGTGAAGGCCTCGGCGGAGCATGCGATTTCGACCTTGGGGTTGGATGCGATTTTGTATTTGTTGGGCTTTCGGGATCGGGAGCATGGGGATTTGTCGTAGGTTGGTGACGGCGGATGTTCGGACAACGGTAACGGCGGATGCGCCTTCGGCTTATCCGCCCTACGGCCGAGCGCAGCGGTATAGATCCGCGTAGGGGCCGAGCGCAGCGATTAGACGCCGCATCCGCCGTCCCCCAACCATGAGTGCACGACAATCCGAAAATCCGCGTAGGGGCCGAGCGCAGCGATTAGATGCCGCATCCGCCGTTACCGTTGCCGAACTCAACTCTCCATATTGAAATCGTAATCCATCGACTTGCTCGGCTCCTGCAGATAATACCCCTGAATGTAATGCACCCCGGCCTGCCACAGGGTCGCCAACACGCTGGCGTTTTCCACAAACGGCACCACCGTGGTCACGTCTTCCTCGTGCAACTTCTTGATCAGCTCTACCAGGGTATCCGGACTTTCATTGTTGTTCTGGATATCCTGGGTGAATGAACCGTCCACTTTCACAAAGCCCAGTGGCACGTGTTTGAAGACGTTGTAGGGGTTGAGTGAGCAGCCAAACCCACTGATGCTCAGACAACTGTTGAATTTCTCCAGGTGCTTGGCGAACGCCTTGGCGGCGGTCAGGTGATTGGTGATATCCACCTCACTGGCCTGGAAGACAATGGCATCGGTGGGCAGTTTGGCGGCCTTGAAGGCGACCCGCAGCCAGGGCGGCAGACTGTCGTCGCAAAGGGACTGGCCGCTCAGGTTGATGATCAGTTTGGTGTGGTTGCCCTTGTTGCGATGCTGGGACAGCATCTTGATCGACTCCAGAATCACCCAGCGATCGATCTTGTGAATCACGTTCATCTTCGCGGCGGCGTCGAGGAACTCCGTGGGGGACACCTCCTCATTGTCGGCGTTGAGCAGGCGCAGCAACACCTCGTAGTACTCGTCGTCCGAGCCCCGCAGGTTGATGATCGGCTGGAACAGGAGGCGAAACCGGTCGTTGTCCAGAGCGTGCTGCACCTCGGTCATCACATCCCGCTCTTTGCGTTCATCGGCGGTCATTTCCGGCTCGTACAGGCGCGCGGCGTTGCCCTGGTTTTCCGTGCGGACTTTTTCCATCGCACTGACCGCCTGCTCGATCACTGACTCGGCGCTGGAACTGGTGTCGTTGATCAGGGAGACGCCGATGCTGGCGGTCAACTGAATGGTTTTGCCATCCACATCAACGATGTGGTCTTCGATGGCCTTGCAGACTTTCTCCGCCCGCATGACCGCCGCGTCGGGTTTGATGTTGGGCGCGAGCATAATAAAGGCGTTGTCACCAAAACGGGCCAGCAGGTCATTCTCCTGGGCATGCTCGCGCAGCAGCGCGGCGATGTCACTCAGCGCCATGTCGGCACCGGCGACACCGAAGGCGGCGTGGACCTGCTCGGCGTAGTGGTCGATATCAATATAGATCAGGCTGGCTTCTGCCGGCTGCTTGCCCGCCTCGCTGGTGAGCATCTTTTCCAGGCGATCCACCAGGTACTGGCGGTTGTACAGGCCAGTGGCCAGGTCCTGCCACTTGATCTGGGCGATCTGCGCTTCCAGCTCCTCGCTGGTCTCGGCGACGCCGGCGCGGGCCAGAAACTGGATGCAGGGCTCTTCATCATAGGTAGCCCGGGAGACTTCCAGGCTGATATGGGTGGCCTCGCCGTTGTGCTTGACCCCTTCGAATTCAACCTTGGTGGTCTCGGCGTCATCGCCCTTGAGGGTGAAGTTTTTCAGGAATTGCTTGAGCTGTTTGTGATCCTTCTCGGCCACCATGTCCATGATCGGCAGGCAGTCGATATCATCGCGATCCTCATAGCCGAACAGTTCGGCGAAGGATTCGTTGGCGTAGAGGTACAGGCCGTCCTGGACGTAGGCGATGGCATCCCGGGAGCTATCGAGCAGGGCCTGGCTGCGGCGCTCGGCCTCGCGGAAACGGCGGTCGGCGATGCGCCGTTGCTGGCGCTGCTCCCGGTTGTCCATTTCGCGCTGGATGACCAGCAGCAGGTGTTGGTCTTCGTCCAGGCGCACCACATCGGCCGCGCCGAGCTTCATCCCCTCGACCACGGCCGCGCTGCTTTCATCGTCGGTTTGCAGTACGACGGCGACATCGCGGTTCAGGCGCCGGATCTGCCGAATGGCGGCCTCGGGAGTGACATTGGTGGTCTTGTCATGACCGATGAGCAGGTCCCAGGTCTGCTCTTGTAGCAGCTTTCCCAGGCGTTCCTCACTGTCGACGTGCTGGGCGCGACTGGAGCGACCGGCGTTGTGGAGCATGCTGGTCAACCGCTCGGCCTCTGAGCGGGAGTCGTTCAAAATCAGCAGGCGGATTGTCTCGTTGGGATCCATAAAAGGTTACTGCACTCTCTTGCAAGCCTGACCCGTGTCTGTGAGGCCGCTCGGTCGATGAATGCTTCCGTGCGTCGGACAGGGGTTGTCATCCCTTTAATCCTGTTCGTTTCGGCTATATTAACTGATTGACAAATACCCTCAATACTAATGTTGATACATCCGCCAACAACCGTTCATTGATGGCGATATTTGTGAATCAGCCTTCTGTTCTCGGGGTGACGACGCTATAAATCGTCGCTTTCACCCGCATCGCTCTGGCCGGGCATCAGCTCACGAAATTCGAATTGGCTTATGGCGCCGGTGGAAAAACGGCGCCGGGTGAGTTGTACGGTGGTCTGGGTTCTATGGTTGTCTTCCTGTTGACCACTGTTGCGCCGGTATAGGCGCACCTTACTGTATTCGTGAAAGGTCACGGCGTTGGTGATCAGGGTGGCCGGCTGGTTAATGGCCTTCAGGGGCGGAATTTCCAGAGCGCGCAGGAATTCCGAGAAACCGCCGGTCTTGTAGATCACCGCCGCGCCGAATGGCGTCGCCTGTGGGGCGAGTGTCTGAACGCCAATCAGGGTGGACTCCCGGGACTGCTGCACCCAGCGTACCACCCCGATGCTCCATTTAAGTCGGCCCACTTCCTGAAGGCCCAGCAGCTCACCGGCTTTCAACTGTGTGGGTACCTGTTCGCGCCATTCCAGGCAGTAACCGCCCAGACTGACGTCCACGATAGGTACCTGAAAGGTGGGGTGCTCGCCCCGGTAGTCCTGCTGCTGACGCTGACGAATATTGTTCTCAATGTTGAAGGTGGCCAGGTGGTCGCCGGCCAGTTTGCCGCCGCCGGCATCGAATGCGGAGCCCCAGGGGTCCGGCTCGGCGGTGGCGGCGGTAGGCAGGCGCCCACCAAACAGACCGTTTTCCTCTTGGTGTACATGGGTGGCCTGGTTCATGAACAGCTTGAAGGGTTGTCCTCCGGCCATCTGGAAGTGCACGTTGGACAGGCCGATGGTGACATTCATCTGCCCGCCGCTAGCGCGCCGTTCGAAGCTGCGCTGGGCGAGCAGGTGCCAGGAGTGGCTCAGGTGCTCGTTGAGGGGAAGCGTCAGCCCCAGGCTGTCCCGACCGCCACCGGGTCTGGCGCCTAGCGCCTTTCGGGCGTCCTCCAGTGCGGTCACGACCGGGCCAGTATCCAGCTCCCGGATGGCCCCGCCGGGGGCTTCGGGCAGACGGGACTTGTACAGGGGCGCACTGTCGCTGTCGAGCACGACGGCAAACAGGTTGTCTTCCTGCGCGGGGTCGTAGGCCACCATGTGCGCCAGTGGGGCGAGTTGCTCCAGGGCGTCATAGGTGTTGCTGACTTCGGTCTGTCGCAGCTGGTTGGGGCGGGCGCTGGCGAGCAACAGCAGGCGCTGATAGCAGCGCTCGATGGTGTTGGTCTGCTGGTGGCCGGGAAGAGGTTCGGCCACCACTTGGCGGTGGACCTGCCACTGCTCGGCCAGCTGGTACAGGGTATGAATTTCCAGCCACAGTCGGCTGGGAACCGGGGTGTACATCTGATAGCTGCGCAACAGCAACAAGCCCAGTCCGGTCATCGCTCGATGCAGCGCCAGCGCCCGCTGGTTCTGCAGCGTGTCGGTATCGCCCTTGGTCACCTGCCCGAGCTCGCGCACCGTCACCAGATAGGCGTTGCTCATGTGCTTTTGCAGGGCCTGGGCGACGGTGGCGGTTTTGCGGGCCGCTTCGGGCAGAATCAGGGGTTGATTGAGAAACTGCGGGGTCAGCCCCTGAATGGCCTGTTGAACCGCGGGGCGCAGGGCCTCGAGCATGTCCAGGCGTACCTGGGGGGTGGTTTTGAGGCGGCCGATTTCGGGCAGGGCCTTGTACAGCAGGCTGCTCACGAAGCTGATGCGGGTCATGGGCAAGGCGCGCACCCAGTCGGCGACTTTGGCGGCCTTGGGGGAACAAAACGACAGTGTGTCCAGGTCCTGGGGCGGGACTTTGAAACGGTTCAGCAGCTCGTTCGGCGGCATGTCGGCGGTCATTCACTATCCTGTCTGAGGCGGTCGCCGCGGCACTGGGGGGCGGCGGTCCGGCTTGAGTTGTCCTGACTATAGCAGATCGCTCCGTCGGTAGCAGATCGGGCGGCTCAGGCTATGGGGGTCTTGTTCGGCTCCCCGGCGATTTCCCGCACCAGCCGGGGTACCAGGTAGCCGGGCAGTCGGGCGCGCAGGTGGTCCATCAGAGCGCGTGCTTCAGCCTCCGGAACGTCAAAGTGGTGGGCACCGGCGACCGGGTCGAGCAGGTGCAGGTAATAGGGCAGGACGCCCCGGTCGAACAGCCCTTCGCTCAACGCGGCCAGCGTGGACGCCTGATCATTGATGCCGCGCAGCAGCACCGCCTGGTTGAGTAGGGTGATGCCCGCCCGGCGCAGCCGGCCCAGTGCGGCCCCCACACTGTCGTCAAGCTCCCGGGGGTGGTTGCTGTGAATCACCAGCGTGGTATGCAGGCCATGGCCGGTGAGCCAGTCCAGACAGTCATCGTCAATCCGGTTGGGCAGCACGATCGGCAGGCGGGAGTGGACCCGCAGGCGTTTGACGTGGGGGATGGCCGCCACCCGTTCGGTCAGCCAGGCCAGTTGCCGGTCCGGGGCGTTGAGTGGGTCGCCGCCGCTGTAGATTACTTCGGTGATGCTCGGGTCGGCGGCGATGTAATCCAGTGCCTCCTGCCAGCGGGCCCGGCCGGGGTTGTTGTCGGCGTAGGGGAAGTGGCGACGAAAGCAGTAGCGGCAGTTGATCGCGCAGCCGCCGGAGACGATCAGCAGCACCCGCCCGTGGTATTTGTGAATCAGCCCGGGATGGGGGTTGGCGTCGGCTTCGCCCAGGGGGTCCTGGCTGTAGCCCGGGGCCGCTTGAAGCTCCTCGCCCAGAGGCAGCACCTGGCGCAGCAGAGGGTCGTCCGGGTCCCCCTTGCGCATCCGCTCGACAAAGGCGCGAGGCACCCGCAGGGCGAAATCCTGGCTGGCGGCGAGGGCCGCCGGCAGCTGGGCCGGGTCCAGTTCCAGCAGGGCGATCAACTCCTGGGGCGAGCGAATCAGGTCGGCGAGCTCGTTTTGCCAGCGGGAGGCACTTTTGCCGGCAGGGGCCTGCCAAGTGGCAGCGGTTCGATGTATCATGTGCGCCTTTTAATCCAGAGAAGCGAGAGGGCGTAATGGCCACCTATTCTATCAACGATTTCCGCGTCGGTCTGAAAGTCATGCTCGATGGCGACCCCTGTAACATTGTCGAGAACGAGCTGGTCAAGCCGGGCAAGGGCCAGGCCTTTAACCGGGTCAAGCTGCGCAACCTGAAAACCGGGCGCGTGTGGGAGCGTACCTTCCGCGGCAGCGAGAACCTCGAAGGCGCTGATGTGACTGACCTGGATATGGAATACCTGTACAACGACGGTGAGTTCTGGCACTTCATGGAGCCGACTACCTTTGAGCAACACCAGGCGGACAAGAGCGCCGTGGGCGACTCGGCCAAGTGGCTCAAGGAGCAGGACAAGTGCGTGATTACCCTGTTCAACGGCGCGCCGCTGGCGGTGACCCCGCCCAACCACGTGGAGCTGGAAGTGACTGAAACCGATCCGGGCCTGAAGGGCGACACCGCCCAGGGCGGCACCAAGCCGGCCACTCTGAGCACCGGCGCTGTGGTGAAGGTACCGCTGTTCATGAACGTGGGCGATGTGGTCCGTGTGGACACCCGTACCGGCGAATACCTGGGGCGCGCGTCCAAAGACTGATGCCCGCCTCCACCACCCGACGTCGGTCGGGTGGTGCTTTCCTTTCTCCTCCCTGATGTTCCGCCCATGACTGATTGGCAGCCTTCCGCCTCACTGGAACTTGTGCGTCTGCGTGCGAGTGTGTACCAGCGTATTCGGCAATTTTTTGCCGAGCGCGAGGTGCTGGAAATAGAAGCGCCGGTGATGGGCGCCGCGGCAGTGACTGACCCGTTTATCGACTCGGTCACCGCTCAGTGCGCGGGACGTACCTATTACCTGCAGACTTCACCTGAATTTGCCATGAAGCGCCTGCTGGCGGCGGGGGCGGGGCCGATCTACGCCCTGGGCAAAGTGTTTCGCAACGGTGAGCGGGGGCGCAAACACAACCCGGAGTTCACTCTGCTTGAGTGGTATCGCACCGGGTGGGATGACCGGGCGCTGATGGGGGAAGTTCAGGCACTCATCGAGTTGTTGATACCGGGCCTGGACGTGACCTACCTGAGCTATCGCCAGTGGTTTGAGCGGCACCTGCAGATCGATCCGCACACCGCCTCGGTGGCTGAGCTGGCGGCGCTGGCAAAAGCGCGAATCAATATCGAGGCGGAGGACGAGGATCGGGACTTCTGGCTCGATCTGCTGGTGACCCATGAGCTGGAGGCCTCCCTCGGCGACGGCCTGACCTTTGTGTACGACTATCCCGCCAGTCAGGCCGCCCTGGCCCGCCTGGCCACCGACGACCAGGGGCAGACTGTGGCCCGGCGCTTTGAGGCGTTTATCGGCGGCATGGAGTTGGCCAATGGGTATTGGGAGCTGACCGATGCCGACGAGTTGCGCGGTCGCTTCCTCGCCGATCAACAAAAACGCCGTGCCCTGGATTTACCGGTCTACCCTTCGGATGACAAACTGCTCGCCGCCATGGCCGCTGGCCTGCCGGACAGCGCCGGCGTGGCCCTGGGGGTGGATCGGTTGCTGATGTGCTTGAGCGGCGCGTCCCATATTGCCGATGTCCTGGCCTTCGACGTTGATCGTCTGTAACGCAGGAAACTGTCATCATAGCGTCATACTATGACGACATTAGCTTGTGAACCGCCTGGCACCTGATACGCTTAATAGTAGGTGCCGGTAGTTCCCTGTGGGCTGCACGTTGAGACAAACAAAAGCGCGTGCAGACGGGACGACACCCTCACAACGACAATTCAGTGAGGTAGGCCGTCATGCAGATTATTTACGACGAGTCGATTCCCGCCAACGACCAGCCCCTGGTCATGATCCGAGGCGATCACGAACGGGTGGAGATGCATCTGCGCCAGGATGAGCAGCGACATTACACGCTGTTTGCCTTTGCCGGGGACCATCGCCGGCCGGCGAGAACCCAGCAGCAGGGCCCCTATCACTGCCTGGGTCAGGCCAATGGCGCCCGGCGGGCGATAGCCGCCGCTTTGCGAGCTCAGGGCTACCGGGTCAGTGATGATGTTCACCCCGTGTGGTGCCTGGAGGCTCAGCGGTGTATCAATGCCCTGCGGGACGCACACCAGCAGTTTCCGGTCAGCTACAAATTTGATCCCAAGGACGTCTACCTGGATTGGTAGGCGCGGAACTAGCGCTCACCGTCGTCGGGCGTGGTAGATACGCCCAGGCGAGCCGCCTGACGGCGCCAGCGACGTCGGGCCAGTTCCTGCATGTCCCGGGTTTTGTCTTTTTCGTCCACGATTTCCAGCCCGAGCAGTGCTTCCAGCACATCCTCAAGGGTGATGATGCCCACCACCGAACCGTACTCCGTCACCACCAGAATGATGTGCGTCTGCTCGCGCAGAAACTCTTCCAGGGCCTGGGTCAGTGGCATGCTGTCGAGCAGCGCGGGAATGGCGCGGCGGTGACGTCGCAAGAGCTGATCGCCTTCGCCCCGGGCCTCGGCCAGTAGCAGGTCATCCAGCAGCACAATCCCGTTGATATTGTCCGGGTCACCGGCATACACCGGAATACGGGAAAAGGGCACCGAGTGGTGACTGGTCAGAAAGTCGTGAATGGTCTGCTCCTCGTCCGCCGAAAAAAGCACGGTGCGTGGCGTCATGGTGTCCTTGATGGGCGTGTGACGCAAAAGCAGCAGGTTCTTGAAGATGCCGGATTCGCGCTCGTCCAGGTGGCCTTCCTCGGAGCTGAGATCAGCCATGACTGTCAGCTCGTGCCGATCGAGCCCGGACGACTGGCTGCCACCCCGGGTGATCAGGCGGGTGATGAACTCGGACATTTTGATAAACGGGTAGAGCACAATGATCAAGTAGTGCAGACCGTAGGCGGTCATGGGGGCGAGTGAGCGCCAGTAATAGGCGCCCAGTGTTTTGGGCACGATTTCCGACAGCACCAGAATCAGCAGAGTCAGTACCGCCGAGAACAGGCCCAGGTAGGCGCTGCCAAATACGGCGGTGGCCTGGGCGCCGGCGCCGGCGGCGCCCGCGGTGTGGGCGATGGTGTTCAGGGTCAGAATGGCGGCCAGGGGGCGATCGATGGTGGCTTTCAGCTCGGCCAATAGCAGGCCGGAACGCTTGCCCTCCTGCTGCTTCAGACTGGTGTAGGCGGTGGTCGTGCTAAGCAATACCGCCTCGGCCACCGAGCATAGAAACGAGATACCCAGGGCGATCAGAACGTAGACTATCAGCAGTGTCATGGTTTGGCTCAGGTCGGATAATGGCGTGTTGTGCCGGATGATAACAGGCACTCGATGGCCTGCCCACAGGAGGGGTTATACGGCGGGCGGCGCCGATTGAGGCTTATGTGTTGGGATAGTTCCCGGAACCGGCGCGGATCTGATTGCCGCCGGCTTCCTTGGCCTGATACATCGCCTGATCCGCGGCGCGAATCAGGTCGGCGTCGGTGAGGGCATCGTGCGGGTATAGCGCAAGGCCAATGCTGGTGGAGATGTGCATGGGGATCTGTCGAACCTGAAACGGCTGGGCACAGGCATGACGGATCTTCTCTGCCACCGTGTGGGCTTCTTCGGGGCCGGTGATGTCGTCCAGCAGAACCACAAACTCATCGCCGCCCATGCGGGCGACCGTGTCCGCCGCGCGCAGGTTGACGGTCATGGCCTGGGATACCTGCTTGAGCAGCTCGTCACCCCGCTCATGCCCGTAGTGATCGTTCACCACTTTAAAGTCATCCAGGTCGATGAACATCAGGGCCAGTTGCGTGCGGTGGCGTTGAGCGCTGCGCAGCGCCTGCTCCAGCCGGTCGGCGAACAGGGCCCGGTTGGGCAGGTTGGTGAGAGGGTCGTGCTGGGCCATGTGGCGCATGTGCTCTTCAATCTGTTTGCGCTCGGTCACATCGCTGATGAACCCGTACCACCGGGTGGTGCCGTCTTCCAGCCGTTCCGGCTGGGCATGGCCTTCAAGCCAGTGCATTCCCTGAACGGGCAGTACCACCCGGAACTCGATATGCCAGGTGGTGAGGTGGCGGGCGGACTGGATGATCGAGGCAAACAGGTCGTTGTAATCTTCGGGGTGCACCCGATCGAAGACCGCCTGGATATCCTCGCTGGCCTCAGTGGGCGTGATTTCCAGGTACTCCTCAATGCGCCGACTGGAAAAGGGCATGCGAAAGCGGCCGTCCGGGGCCATTTCGAACTGGTAAATGACCCCCGGGGCCTGGGCGGTCAGATTGTCCAGCAGCTGAATCCGCTCCAGGGATGCCTCGCCCTCGGCCCGGGCCTTGTACACCTGGCCGATCTGATAGCTGACCACCTGGGCGAGCAGCAATACCTCGATCAACACCGCCACCATGCCCAGGTGCTCGACCAGAAAGATCGGGTTGCTGGTGCTCTTCATGGAGATGGCCAGCAGCGCCGGCACCGCAAAGGCGGCGTTGGCAAACAGGTACAGGCGGGCCACCTTGCTCCCCTGAAGGCTGCGCGCCACGCCACAGGTCAGCCCGTAGAGCGCAAAAATCGCGACCCCGACCCGGCAGAACTCAAGCGACCAGTTGGGCGCGAACAGCGCCAGGGGCCAGAAGCTGACCAGCACCCCGATCGCCGTCATGCCCAGCCAGAACAGCGCCGGGTGGGTGTCTCGGTTTATGCGCAACAGGCGCATGACAAACCCGATATAGACGACGTTTGAAAACAGAATGGGGGTGCTGATCAGGTAGAACCAGGTCCAGCCAAACAACTGGCTGTACACCAACAGGGCGGCGCCGTTGTAGAGCAGGTTGCCGAGGATGAACAGAGCGTACAGCAGGTCTGTGCGGGATTGTCGCCACACCGCCATGACGGCGTAATAGAACATCAGGGCGAAAAAAATACCCAGGCCGACCAGGGTCAGGCTTTGGGTCAGAGGAATGCGGCGCTCGTAGTCTTGACGGTCAAACAGGTGGGGTTCGGGCAGGGCCAGGTAGAACGGGCTCTCCATCCGGGTGAGAATCCGGTACTCTCCCGCGGGCAGATTCAGAGATCGGCCGTGGCGCAGGAAGTACTGGTAATCCTGGTCCTGTTGCAGGCCACCGCTGAGCGTCAGGAGCAGGCGGTTGTCGCCGTCGTAGATGCGGTGCACAAACTCATTGAGGGTGGATGAGCTCGCGAAATCCAGTACCAGCTCTGCTGGCTCATCCAGAGTCACTTCCAGTTCGTACCAGAGGACACCGCCGCCGGCGGGTTGGACGGAAACCGTGTTCAGTTGATGGCGGGGTGGGGCGGCTTGTGAGACGTCGCTGTCGGGGGGTAAATCGACCCAGCGGCCGGTCTGTTGCAGAGGACTGCGGGGCTCGGCGGCGGCCAGTGGCGTCCACAGCGTGAGCAGGCTGAGACAAAGCCCGACAACAAATGACACTCTCAGCAAGCAGACATCCTCGTTATATTCGGTGGCTCGGATGGGTGGCGGTCGGGACCACTGTAACAAGCATTGGCCAGAATTGGCGCCCTGGCAAATGGATTCGGTATCCGGGCCCAAAGCAGAGCGCCTGTGAGCTGCCCGCCTGGATGGCGCATTTTTCATGTCTTGGGGCAAAATAGCAAGGGTTATGAGCCTTGTGCAGAAACTGAACGCCATCGCTGAACCCCGCAGTGGTCGTGGTCTGCGCCAGTTACCCAGCATTCATTCACACCCTTTTGCACAGATTCTGTGGATAGCGCCTGGCCTGTGGATATCTTGTGTGGCGCTGCTCAACTTCGCAAGATTACGTTAGAATGGCCCGCTAACTGACCATTTGGAGGTAGCTTTATGGAAACCCTGCCCGAGACTTTACGGGAAAATGTTCGGCTGTTGGGCGAATTACTGGGAGATACAGTTCGCGACCACGAAGGCGACGACCTGTTCCAGAAAATCGAAGACATCCGCCAACTGGGCAAAGCCATCCAACAATCCGAAGAAGAGGATTCTACGCCTCTGGTGGAGCGGCTGGGCGAGCTGAACGACCGGGATATTCTGCCGATTGTGCGCGCCTTCAATCAGTTTCTGAATCTGGCCAACATCGCCGATCAGGAGTATTCCGCCAGTGCCGAAGCGGAGCCCGACGACGGCCTGAAGAGTCTGCTGCTCGAGCTGAAAGACACCTACGGGCAGGAGCGTCTGAGCGAGGTCATCGGCGACCTGAATATCCAGTTGGTGCTCACCGCGCACCCCACGGAAGTGACCCGGCGCACCCTGATCCGCAAATACGACCAGATTGTTCACACCCTGAGCGACCGCCAGCGCGGCAACCTGCTGACCTACGAACAGGACAAACACCGCGGCCGGCTGCACCGGCTGGTGGAAGAGATCTGGAGCACCGATGAAATCCGCTCCGAGCGGCCCACGGCGGTGGATGAGGCCAAGTGGGGCTTTGCGGTTATCGAGAACAGCCTGTGGCAGGCGGTGCCGGACTTCATTCGTCACCTGGACCGGCTCTGCTGCCGTCATCTCGACCACTGCCTGCCGGTCGACCTGCAACCGTTCAGCTTTTACTCCTGGATGGGCGGCGACCGGGACGGCAACCCTAATGTGACCCACAGCGTGACCCGCGAAGTGCTGTTGCTCGGCCGCTGGATGGCGGCGGACCTGTACCTCAAAGACATTCAGAGCCTGAGCAACGATTTGAGCATGCATGAGGCCGGTGCCGAGTTGAGCGCCCGCTTCCCCGGCAGCGCCACCCCCTACCGGGATTTGCTCGGCGAGCTGCGCAAGCGCCTGCAGGCTACTCTGGAATGGACCGAAGCGCGTCTTGAGGGCCGCTCTCCCGAGTGGAACGATGCGGTGATCACCGAGCGCAAAGACCTGCTCGAGCCCCTGCTTATGTGCTTCGAGTCGCTGCGCGAAGTGGGCTTCCCGCACATCGCCAACGGCCCGGTACTGGACAACATCCGCCGGGTGCAGAGCTTCGGTATTAACCTGGTGCCGCTGGATATCCGGCAGGATGGCGAGCGCCACGTGAAGGCGATGGACGAGCTGACCCAGTATCTGGAGCTGGGCAGCTATCTGGAGTGGAGCGAAGAGCAGCGGCAGGAATTTCTGCTCGAGCAGCTCAACAACAAGCGCCCACTGTTGCCGGCGCACTGGCCCATGAGCGAGGAAACCGAAGAGGTGCTGGCCACCTGCAAGGTGATCGCTCAGGAACCCCGGGAGACCCTGTCCCACTACGTGATTTCCATGGCCCAGCAACCGTCGGACGTGATGGTGGTGGCGTTGCTGCTGCGCGAATGCGGCATGACCTGGAATATGCCCATCGTGCCTCTGTTTGAAACCCTGGACGACCTGGATCGGGCGCCGGAGGTGATGGGTCGGCTGTGGCAGATTCCCTGGTACCAGGAATACACCGGCGCCCGCCAGACCGTGATGATCGGCTACTCCGACTCCGCCAAGGACGCTGGCAAGTTCGCCGCGACCTGGGCTCAGTACAAGGCGCAGGAAAAGCTGGTAAACATTGCCGAACAACAGAACGTCAAGCTGGTTCTGTTCCACGGCCGCGGCGGCACCGTCGGTCGCGGTGGCGGCCCGGTGGAGAAGGCCATGGCCTCCCAGCCACCGGGCTCGGTGAAAGGGCAGATCCGGGTGACCGAACAGGGCGAAATGATCCGCTACAAGTTCGGCCAGTCCCGCGTGGCGTTCAGCAGTTTCTCCACCTATGTGTCGGCCACTCTTCGGGCAACCCTGATGCCGCACAAGGGGCCGTCCCAGGAGTGGCGGGACCTGATCGAGCGCATGGCTCAAAGCAGCCTGGAGGCCTACCGCAATGTGGTGCGCGGCCACCCGAAGTTCGTGCCCTATTTCCGCAGCCTGACGCCGGAGCAGGAGTTGAACCTGCTGGCCCTGGGCAGTCGCCCGGCCAAGCGCAAGGCCACCGGTGGGGTGGACAGCCTGCGGGCCATCCCCTGGGTGTTTGCCTGGATGCAGGTGCGCCTGAACCTGCCCTCCTGGCTCGGTACCCGCCAGGCGCTGGAGTATGCTCTGGAAAATGCGCCCTCCACTCTGGTGGATATGCTGGAAAACTGGTCCTTCTTCTCCAGTTTCCTGGATCTGCTGGAAATGGTGGTGGGCAAGGCCGATCTGCCGATCTGCAGCTATTACGAGAAAGAGCTGGTGCCCTCCGAGTTGCACGGCCTGGGGCAGCAACTGCGGGCGGACCTGAGTGCGCTGGAAGTGCTGATCAACCGGATCAAGCATCAGGACGAGCTGTTGAGCGAGGAGCCCATGTTGCAGCGCGCCCTGCGGGTGCGCAAACCCTACATGGACCCGCTGAGCTATCTGCAGGTTGAATTGCTCAAGCGCTACCGCAGCGGCAAGGAAATCAGTCCGGAGTTGGAAAAGGCGCTCAAGGTGACCATGGCGGGTATTGCCGCGGGTATGCGCAACACCGGCTGATCCTGCTACTCGGCTTTATGTCACCCCCGACGTTGGTCGGTAGGGTGGCATAAGGCCAAAGGCCGTCATCCACCATGGCCCGTCTGTCACGACGCGTCGTTCGGGAAATGTGCTTGCGTTTTACAGCACCGGGTTTTTTACGGTGTCGGCATCGTCCCTACCGACTCGCCGGACGAGCGTCTCCAGCGTGTCCTCTTCCTGGGCCAGGCCGACCTGGTAGTTGACCTGAACCTGCACCAGCAGATCCTCGCCCCGGGCGTCGGTCATCAGCACATGCTCCAGCCGCGCGACAATCTGCCGGGCCAGGTGATCGGCATCATGCGCCGTGCTGTCCGGTAGAAACACGGCAAACCGTCGGCCGCCCATCCGGGCGGCGATCTGTCCGTGGCGCAGGTAGCGGCGTATGGCTTTACCAACCCGCTGCAGAATGTCATCCCCGGCCTCCAGCCCGAGCCTCTGGTTGAGTTCGGTCAGGTTAAGTACCCGCAGGCCGATCACCACGGGCTGCTGACCATCCTCCTGAGACTGCCCGAACAGGGGCCCGCAGGTGGTAAAGAAATAGCGACGGTTGTAGAGTTGAGTGAGTTGGTCGACGGTCGCCAGATCCCGCTCGATCTGTTGGTGGCTCCCGAGAATCAGGCGGTTCATACGATAGGCGCGTCCGAGCTGATACAACCCGAGGGCCGCTATCAGCAGACCGACCGGAATGCACAGGAAGCTGATGGCTTCGGCCGGCCACCATTGTGGTTCCACCAGGTCGTTGATCAGGGCCTGCCAGACACCGACAAAGTTAAGCCCGAAGCCGATGGTGAGTTTACTGACGATGGTGCGACGCACTGGAAGGTACGCCGCCGTGGCAAACAGAAGAAAAGCGGCCAGGCACAGGCTGAGGTCCCGCAGGGTGCGGGGCCAGTCCACATTCTCCGGGCGAAGCGAGGGGCTGGTGTAGAACAGCAACAGTGCCCAGGCAAACGCCAGCAGTGCGGTCAACAACAAGGTGAGTAGCGCCAGCGAGAAGCGACTGAGCATGATCTTGTCAGGGTCCGAGGTCGTTTATAGACAGTGTAGCAGGCGCCACAGTGCGGCGCTGGTGATCAGCTCGCGGTGTATTAGAGTGAGAAATGGTTATGAGCAGTGATGAACGTGACGAGTGGGCACTGTTTGAGCGGGAAATGCGCGATGTGCGCCCGATCAAGAGTGAGCCCAAAGTCCCTCTGAACAAGTCGGACGCACCGGCCGAAACCCTGGCGCAACGCCGGGAGATGGCGGTGCGCGAAGTGGTGGGGGCGGAGAGTAACTTCCTGTCCGGGGATTACGTGCCTCCGGTCGACCCGCACGATCACCTGGCGTTCAAGCGTGACGGTGTGCAGAACGGGGTGTATCGGAATTTGCGCTTGGGTAAATACACGGTGGATGCCCGTCTGGACCTACACCGGATGACGGTGGAGGAGTCACGGCGGGCGGTGTTTCAGTTTGTGCAGGATTGCATGGCCCAGGATATTCGCTGCGGGCTGATCACTCACGGCAAGGGCGTGGGCCGGGAAACCCCGGCGCTGCTGAAAAGCTGCGTCGCGCACTGGTTGCCCCAGATGCACGAGGTATTGGCGATGCACTCGGCCCAGCCCCAACACGGCGGCAGTGGGGCAACGTATATTCTCCTGCGCAAGAGCGAACGAAAACGCCAAGAAAATTGGGAGCGCCAACACAAGCGTCGGGGTTAGTTGGGTGCCTGGTTGGCCGGGGTAACGGCGGATGCGCTTCGCTTATCCGCCCTACGCAGACCTCGGAGCCACCCGTAGGGCGGATAAGGGCGGAGCCCGCATCCGCCGTTACCCAAATTGCCGGGCGTGACTACTCGTGTCCCTGCACCAAAACATAAGGCTTGATCACCAGAGCCCAAACCTCGGCATCGGCCTCAAACCATGCCTGCGCCTGGGTGTCGCTGACCGCATCCACCTTGCCTTCCTCCATCCAGGCCTTGAACTGATCGGCATTATCCCGGGACAGCTCCGCGCCCACTTTTACCAGATCCAGCTCCGGGGCCACCGCAATGGCCCGACCGGCGGCGAAAAAACGCTGTAGCTCTCGCCAGGGGATGGTGGCCGTTTCCAGATTCAGGGTCGCTTCCAGAGGTAAAGAATCGTCAGTCATAATGTAAGGGGGTCTTGATCAGTCGGTTCAGACAAAACCGTCAGGTGCGACGGTTGCGATAGGCGCGGGCCGCGCGGGAGGCGTTGTCCCGTTCCAGCACGGAACAGATGCGCTCTCCGGCCAGGATGAGCTTGTCCAGGTCCACGCCGTGCTCGATACCCAGGCCGTTGAGCAGGTAGACCACATCCTCGGTGGCCACATTCCCGGCGGCCCCCGGTGCGAATGGGCAGCCGCCCAGGCCGGCCACGGCGCTGTCGATGGTGGCAATACCGGCATTCAGCGCCACCAGAATATTGGCCAGCGCTTGACCGTAGGTGTCGTGAAAGTGCACGGCCAGTCGTTCCGGCCCGACTTCCGGAAGCAGGTGCGCCAGAAGCCGCTCGGTATCGCCCGCGGTGCCGACACCGATGGTGTCGCCCAGGGAGACTTCCCGACAGCCCATGGCCAGTAGCTCTCGCGTCAGTGTCAGTACGGCACCGGGGGTAACGGCGCCCTCATAGGGGCAGCCCAGCACACAGGAAATGTAGCCGCGCACCGGGAGGCCCGCGTTGGTGGCGGCGGCAATTACCGGCGCGAACCGCCCCAGGCTCTCGGCGATGGACCAGTTGATGTTCTTCTGGCTGAAGGTTTCCGAGGCGGCGGCAAACAGGGCCACTTCATCAGCGCCGACGGCCAGTGCCCGCTCCAGGCCTTTCATGTTGGGGGTGAGGGCGGCGTAGGTGACGCCCGGACGGCGGTTCATGGCCTGGAACAGCGCATCGCTGTCCGCCATCTGCGGTACCCGCTGGGGATGAACGAAGCTGCCGGCTTCCAGATAGTCGAGCCCGGCGTCCGCCAGATCCTCAAGGAGTTGGTGTTTGGCGGTGAGCGGGACGGGGTGGGTTTCGTTCTGCAGACCGTCACGCGGGCCGACTTCGATCAGCCGGACCCGCGTGGGGCGTTGGGGGTGTTGCTCAACCACGGATCAGTTGATGTCGAAATCGCTGCGCCGCAGCATTTCCGCGTGGCTCAGAGAGCGGTCGATCTGCTGTACATCGGCGGGGGTCAACATGCCGGCGACCTGACGCAGCTCAAAGCTGTTGATGATGTAGTCGTACAGCGCGTTCTGGTAATCGCGTTCGGCCTGGTACACCGCGCGCTGGGCAAGCAGTACTTCCACCAGATTCCGGGTACCCACTTCATAGCCGGACTGGGTGGCTTCCAGGGCACTCTGGGCGGAAACAATGGCCTGCTGGCGGGCCTTGACCTGGGCCACGCCGGTTTCTACCGACAGGTGCAGGGCGCGGGCCGACTGGATCACGGTGCGTTCGGCGCGGTTCTGCTCGGCGCGAGCCTGCAGGTACTGAGAGCTGGCCTGGCGACGCTCGGCGGAGGTGCGGCCGCCGGAATACAGCGGTACGTTCAGGCTAAGCGTGATGCTAGTTCCCTCTGAGTCATCGTCGCTATCAAAAACTGCACCCCCGAAGTACTGGGAACCCTCGTTAGCAGTATCACTGTAGGTCGCCGAGGCGCCCAGGGTGGGCAGGTGCTGTGACTTGGCGGCCTTGGCGGTCTGCTCTGAGGCCCGGGTATTGAGCTGGGCGGCCTTGAGATCGTAATTGTTTTTCAGGGCAAATTCGACCCATTCGTGCCGGTCGGAGGGCGTCGGGCGCACCACCGGGAAGTCGTCTGACAGGGGGGCAATCGCATCGTGCGGTCGGCCGGTCAATACTTCCAGCGCTTCATAGGCAATGCCCAGGTCACCCTGCGCCTGCAGAGCTGCGGCGGCTGCACTGTCGTACACAGACTGGGCTTCATGGACTTCGGTGATGGCGGTCAGCCCCACTTCGTAGCGCTGACGGGTCTGCTCGAGCTGTTGCTCCAGGGCCTTCTCTTCGGCACGGGCGGTTTCCAGGTTGTCCGCTGCGCGCAGAACGTTGAAATAGGCTTCGGCAGCCCGAACGATCAGCGCCTGCTGATCGGCGCCAAACTGCACCTCGGCCAGCTCGCTCAGGGTACCGCCGCGCTGGTAGTTGTACCACGCCGCCATGTTGAACAGCGGCTGACTCAGGGAAATTTCCCAGCCGGAACTCTCGCGTTCGGTCTCCCGTGTGACATTTTCCGTGTTATCGGTGGCGTCCTGACTGCTGTCGGTGTAATACACCCGGGCATCAATCTGCGGCAACAGGCCGGAGCGGCCGAGGGTTCGGTTTTCCAGTCCCGCCTCGTAGGCGGCTTCGTCGGCTTTCAACTGCGCGTCGTTTTCCAGCGCCAGTTCATAAATGTCCAACAGCGAGTTGGCGCTGGCCGTAAAGGGCACCAGGGCCATCAGACCGAGAAACCAGAGGGATCGGGTTGTTTTCATGTGAGTTCCTGTCCGTTGCAATCCAGAGTTGGGGCACCGTCGAATGGTAGGCAGTCTGCGAGTTTACTCACTCGGCTGCGGCAGGTCGAGCCTGTGCATGAATGAAGTTGTAAAAAAGGGTAAAACGTGTAAGCCGGGTTTGTCATCGGGCGCCGAGGATACGCTCGCTTTACAGCGCTGGATGACTCGCCTAGACTGTGGCGCATTCGTCGGGGTGCCCGCCTTGAAAGGCTGGCTGAGATCTTACCCGTAGAACCTGATCCGGTTAATACCGGCGTAGGGAACGAAAGCGCAACAGCCTCTCTGGTGCCTGCCACCATTGTTCTATCTCCTCATGGCTTATAGCTGACGTTTCCCGCGCCACTGTCTTCGGGAGTGGAACGCGTGAACGACTTTTTGAACCCATCCAGACCCGCCGCACCCGCGGTGGCACTGACCATTGCCGGTAGCGACAGCGGCGGTGGCGCGGGTATTCAGGCCGACCTGAAAACCTTCGCCGCGCTCGGTGTGTACGGTTGCAGCGCGCTGACTGCGCTGACCGCGCAGAACACCCTCGGCGTGCAATCGGTGCACTCAGTTCCTTCGACGTTCGTCACCGCGCAATTGGATTCAGTGCTGAGTGATTTTTCGGTGCGAGCCATCAAAACCGGCATGCTGGCCGACGCCGCCACGCTTCGAGCGGTGGTGACGGCGTTGGCGCATTGCGCCGACACGCCGCTGATAGTCGATCCGGTAATAGTGGCCACCAGTGGTGACCGCCTGCTGGACCGGGACGCCGAAGCCACCCTGCGTGAGGAGTTGCTGCCTCGCACTGACCTGTTGACCCCCAACCTGATGGAAGCGGCCGCTCTGCTGAACGAGCCTCTGGCCTCGGACCCTGCCGGCCTCTGGCGCCAGGCCGAGCGGCTATTGGCGCTGGGCACCAAAGCGGTGCTGCTCAAGGGTGGGCACGGCAGCGGGCCGCTGGCGCAGGATCTGTTGCTGGGCCCGGACTTTTCGGAAGTGTTCAGCCGCCCCCGGATCGACACGCGCAATTCCCACGGCTCGGGCTGCACCCTGTCGGCGGCCATTACCGCCTACCTGGCTTCGGGGCTCAGCCTGACCGATTCGGTTCGGGCCGCCAAAGATTACGTGCACCGGGCGCTGGTCAGCGCCGCCGACTGGCGGCTTGGCCGGGGTTCGGGCCCGCTGAATCACGGCGTTGCGCCTCTGGTCGACCCCCGCAGCGCCCCATCTGGCCCGGTGCCGCGCTCTGTATCTTCCAGTCACCTTCACGGAGAACCTCTGCTATGAGTCATACCGCCAACCCTTCGCCGCTAAGCCGCTCGGCCCAGGTGGACCCCCATTCTGTCGCGCCGCTCCCCGGTTCCAGCAAAGTGTACGTCCAGGGCTCCCGCCCGGATTTGCGGGTACCCATGCGGGAAATTGCGTTGAGCCAGACCGCCACGGAGTTTGGTGGGGAAGCCAATCCGAGCGTACGGGTCTACGATACCTCCGGCCCCTACTCGGACCCCCAGGCACAGATTGATCTGCGCCGTGGTCTGCCGGGACTGCGCAGCCTGTGGATCGAAGAGCGCGGCGATACCGAGGTGCTCGAGCAGGCCAGTGCCCGCTACACCCAGGCGCGCCTGAATGATCCCGAGCTTGAAGCGCTGCGCTTTGATCTGCACCGGCCGCCCCGTCGTGCCAAGGCTGGCGCGAATGTCACCCAGATGCACTACGCCCGCCGCGGTATCATCACCCCGGAGATGGAGTACATTGCCATCCGGGAGAATATGGCACTGGCCCAGGCGCGGGAGCGGGGCGAGGTACAGCATCCCGGGGAGGCCTTTGGTGCGGCCATTCCCGATGAGATCACCCCGGAGTTTGTGCGCTCGGAAGTGGCCCGGGGTCGGGCGATCATTCCCTGCAATATCAACCATCCGGAATCCGAGCCGATGATCATCGGGCGCAATTTTCTGGTGAAGATCAACGGCAACATCGGCAACTCCGCGCTGGGATCTTCCATCGAGGAGGAAGTGGCCAAACTCACCTGGGGCACCCGCTGGGGCGCGGACACCGTGATGGACCTGTCCACCGGTAAACACATTCACGAAACCCGCGAGTGGATCTTGCGCAACGCCCCGGTGCCCATTGGCACGGTGCCGATCTATCAGGCCCTGGAAAAAGTCGATGGGGTGGCCGAGGATCTGACCTGGGAGGTGTTCCGGGACACCCTGATCGAGCAGGCGGAGCAGGGTGTGGATTACTTCACCATTCACGCCGGTGTGCTCCTGCGCTATGTGCCGCTGACCGCCAAGCGGGTGACCGGCATCGTTTCCCGCGGCGGCTCAATCATGGCCAAGTGGTGCCTGGCCCACCATCAGGAAAACTTCCTGTACACCCACTTCGACGACATCTGCGAAATCATGAAGGCCTACGACGTCGCCTTCTCCCTGGGCGATGGCCTGCGCCCCGGCTCGGTGGCCGACGCCAACGACGAAGCCCAGTTCGGCGAGCTCGAAACCCTGGGCGAGTTGACCCACCGCGCCTGGGAGCACGACGTGCAGGTGATGGTGGAGGGCCCCGGCCATGTGCCCATGCAGATGATCAAGGAAAACATGGACAAGCAGATCGAGGTCTGCGGCGAAGCCCCGTTCTATACACTTGGCCCGCTGACCACCGACATCGCGCCGGGCTACGACCACATCACTTCGGGCATCGGCGCCGCCATGATCGGCTGGTACGGCTGCGCCATGCTCTGTTACGTCACCCCGAAAGAGCACCTCGGGCTGCCCAACAAGGACGACGTCAAAACCGGCATCATCACTTACAAAATCGCCGCCCACGCGGCGGACCTGGCCAAGGGTCATCCGGGAGCGCAACTGCGCGACAATGCCCTGTCCAAGGCGCGCTTCGAGTTCCGCTGGGAAGA
>NZ_DGMV01000060.1:158403-160936 GCF_002388575.1 Marinimicrobium sp. UBA4509 | reverse complement strand
CAGATCAAGTCTGAACTACTACAATTCAATAGATAACGCAGCCATGCCTAATTTTTTCCACAGTCTTTGGGCCCACCCCAGAAAATTCTTGGAGCTCTTCGAACGCTCTAAATTTGCTTTTTGCTCGCTTCTTAATTATCTCTTTTGCCAACCCCTCAGAGATCCCTGGTACGGCCTTAAGGTCAATTAACTCAGCAGTGTTTAGGTTGACCCTTCCCTCTTCTTTTGCTTTCTTCTCTAATGCATCTCCCGACAACTCTAGAATATCGCCCAGTGTCAAGTATGTGTAGAGTACGGCTCTTACTGCTTCAGAGTACCCCACATCCGAGTGCACCCCCTTTGATGCCTTGTCATTTAAGCGCTGAATGAACGACCCCAAGTAGTTTATATGTGCCTTTGCCAGATCTTTATCGGAGCCAGACTTTGCATTTTCGTCCAGAAATGCCCACAACCGATTGATATACTGGTCGTTTCCTAACTTTCGCTCTCCAAGCTTAGCTTCTCTTGGCGGGTAAATCGAGTCCGCCACATCTTTTATAACACGTCGGGCCGCTGTTAAGGCGTGCGACCAATCTTCAGATGACGTCGATGACAGCCGCTCATATGCGGACATAAATTTTTCAATTGCGCTCGGGCAAGTATCTAGAAGAAGTGTGTCCACTCGATCACGAATTACGTTGAACTGTCGGCTAGGTATTTCTCCAAAGTTAAGCGTTTTGTATAGGCGTGTCGCCCAAGAGTATGTTTCATTAGAGGATGCGGATATTGTGCCTTGGAGATTAGTTCGGTAAAAAACACCATCATTTCCGGACTTTTCCCTATTCAATCTCGCCAGGACATGCTCAATGAACTCGATGCTTTTAAATGCCCCGCCTGATATTGACAATCTAGGTTGTATCTCTTCATTCGTAAGAGGAAGCTTGAGCTCTTTAATCTTGCCGGCGAGTTGGCGTACGTATTCTTCATCAATATCCTCCGGATAAGGCAATCCAGTTTCGTATCGCCCCAATTGAAAGCCGCACCACCGCTTCAGTTTCTTATCGTCTATTAGGTCAGAAGCGAGATCTAATTTTCTAATTGCCAATGAGGTTGAACCTGGCTTCCCTAGCTGTATCGCATCGAGAGCTTCTCGAGCAAGAATTAGCGTCTCTTCATGTATTCCATTGGGCATATTGACCTCAAAATCTAACGTCGCTGTGATTGGCATTGCTAAGTTTTACTTTAGCTTGAATGGCTTCCAGTCAGAGTCTGGTATATCTGTCCCACCAATGGGCGGGGTCAAGTCCTTCGTCGCCAGTTTAAGCGTGGCCTCAGCTGTAAAGATGTGGAAATTTAGCCGAAGCATCCTATTTTCTTTCTCGAGCTTTTGCAGGTAAAGGTCTGCTATCGGAAACGTCAATAGTTTCATCTCGCCAGGTTTCAGGACAGTGGGAACCTGTTCTGACTCCAAAATGGGGAATAATTCACCTTCTATCTCTGGGAAGCTCAGCATCTCGATTTCTCTAAGGACGAGCTCTCGATTCCCCGTATTTGAAATTGCAATCTCACAGGCTTGAGAGTTCGCAAAGTTCTCAGTTCTCGGATTCCATGCAGCAAGGGTTCCAACAAGAGAAAACCGCTTATAAAAAAGGCTGAAATACAATGAAATAAGTGAAACAGTCAGCGCACCTCCCGAAATGGCAAGCGTGATTATATCTTTTGCCTCCATCGGGGCCCCCCATTGAAATTTAACAATGTTATTCAAAGGCAAATTGCCTGTTTTAAATCAGTAAGTTTGCCTACGCGTTCCTTGACACCTTTTGTAGCATGCCTCCAAGCCCCTATCATACCTGCCTTAGAGAAATTTGGCATAAAACCTCCAGCACGAAATCCGGCAGTTTCCCCGCATAATCCCCGATATACAGGAATAAGATTTTAACGTCATCACCGCACCAACTCCTGCAACATCCCCTCCAGTCCATTCACCTTCACCTCATACATCAACGCCAGCTGCCGCCCCAATTTGCTGTTGGGAAACCCCTGACCATGGAACCACACCAGATAGGGTTCCGGCAGTTCCAGCAGCTTGCGCCCCTGGTATTTACCAAAGGGCATGGTCTGGTTGACGGCGTCGAGCAGGTCTTGTGGATTCAGGTCAGGGTTCATCGCAAGGTCTGTATAAAGGCCAGAAGTATCAGCAGTGGGCAGATGATGCGCACGTAAAAGGGCCAGATTTTCCAGAACAGGCTGTGCTCGATGTCCTGGTGGCCGGCTTTGAGTTCGTTGAGCAGGTGGTTGCGGTGCATGATCCAGCCGACGAACAGGCATAGGGCGATGCCCAGCAGCGGTTGGCTGTATTCGGTGGTGAGCGAGACGGTGGCGTCGAACAGAGTGCTCATGTTGGCGATGATCAGCGCGCTTATGAGGAAGATGAGGGCACCGATGCTCCAGGCGGCGCCGGTGCGCTTCAAGCGGGTGCGTTAGGTGACCACCGAGACCGGCGTTTCAAGCATGGAAATAGAGTAGGTGAGGGCGGCGATGCTCATCAGGGCAA
>NZ_DGMV01000060.1:131477-158346 GCF_002388575.1 Marinimicrobium sp. UBA4509 | reverse complement strand
GCGATGCTCATCAGGGCAAAGAAGGCGATGCTCAGCCAGGTACCGGCCCCGCCCATGTTCGCGAACAGGCTGGGAAGCACCTGAAAAATCAGACCGGGCCCGGCGAGCAGTTCGCCGTTATCGCCGTAGATGACGATGCCCTGGTGTTGGGCGACGTACATGGCGGGCAGAATCAGCAGCCCGGCGGTGAAGGCGATGCTGATGTCCAGCAGGGTGACGGCGGCGCCCATGCGCGGCAGGCTGTCGTCTTTGCGCAGGTAGGAGCCGTAGATCAGCATGGTGCCCACGCCCAGCGAGAGCGAGAAGAACGCCTGGCCCATGGCGCTGAGCAGCAGGCCGGGGTCCGCCAGTTGGCGGAAGTCGGGGATCAGGTAGGTTTTCAGGCCATCGGTGGCGCCGGGTTGCACCAGAACGTAGAGAATCAGCCCGAGCAGAATGATAAACAGCAGAGGCATCAGTCGGGTGGACCAGGCTTCGATGCCATCTTCCACGCCTTTGGCGATGATGGCCACGGTAAAAGCGGTGAAGATGCCGCACACCAGCAGGTTGCGGACTAGGCTATCGCCGCCCAGCCATTGTTCGGCGCCGCTCCAACCGATCAGGTGCGCCACGGGTTTGCCGAACTCCGCCAGCATCCACCCGGCGACGATGGCGTAAAAGCTCAGAATCAGCCCGGCAATCAGCACGCCATAGTAGCCCACGGCGCGGCCGAGGTGCTTGGTGAGGGGGCGCTCGCCGAGTTGGTCCAGGGCGGTGACGATATTGGCGCGGGCGTGGCGGCCGATCACCAGTTCGGCCATCAGGGCCGGGTAGGCGAGCAGGAAGGCGAGCACGAGGTAGGCCAGCACAAAGGCGCCCCCGCCGTTGCTGGCGGCCTGGGTGGGAAAACCCCATATATTGCCCAGCCCCACCGCGGAGCCGGAGGCGGCCATCAGAAAGCCGATTTTGGAGGAAAATTGTCCGCGGGGTTCGCTCATGCCGTGGCCTTTGTCCTGGGCGCGTTTATGGTTGTTTCGGGCTGTCGGGGGCCAGTTTATTGGCTTTTGGGTCCAGAGTCATTAGTATCAGGGGCTGCATCGAACCGACAACAGGAGACAGTTCCCGTGGCAGACACTCTGAAGACACAGGTTTTGGTATTGGGTGGCGGCGTAGGCGGCTACTCGGCGGCCTTCCGGGCGGCGGATTTGGGAATGGACGCGGTCCTGGTGGAACGCTACCCCAGCCTGGGCGGCGTGTGCCTGAATGTGGGCTGTATTCCCTCCAAGGCGATGTTGCACGTCGCCCAGGTGATCAATGAGGGCACCCACGGCAAGGACATCGGCGTGACCTTCTCCAAGCCCAAGATTGATCTGGATGAGATCCGCAAGTTCAAAGAAGGCGTGGTGGGTAAACTCACCCAGGGCGTGGCCGGTATGGCCAAGCAGCGCAAGGTACAGGTGGTGCAGGGCGTGGGCGAGTTTGTAAGCGACCACAAACTGAAAGTCACCCACGATGGCAAGACCACTGAGGTGGAGTTTGAGAATGCGATTATCGCCGCCGGTTCCCAGCCGGTGAAGCTGCCCTTCATTCCCCATGACGACCCGCGGGTGTGGGATTCCACCGACGCGCTGGAGCTGCCCGAGGTGCCCAAAAAGCTGCTGGTGGTCGGGGGAGGCATTATCGGTCTGGAAATGGCAACGGTGTACAAAGCCCTCGGCAGTACCGTGGATGTGGTGGAGTTCGCCGATCAGCTGATTCCGGCGGCGGACAAAGACCTGATGCAGGTGTACAGCAAGTACAACAAGGACAACTTCAATGTGATGCTGTCCACCAAGGTTACCGATGTGAAGGCCAACAAGACGGCCCTTAAGGTGAGCTTTGAGGGTAAGAACGCGCCGGACAAGGACCAGAACTACGATGCCATTCTGGTGGCGGTGGGCCGCGCGCCCAACGGCAAGAAAATTGGCGCCGACAAGGCGGGCGTTGAAGTGGATGAGCGCGGCTTTATCCACACCAACGAGAAGCTGCAGACGAATGTGCCGCACATTTACGCCATTGGCGACATCATTGGCCAGCCGATGCTGGCGCATAAGGCCAGCCACGAGGGCCATGCCGCCGCCGAGGTGATTGCCGGCCACCATATTGTGGAACCGCGCTGCATTCCCTCCATTGCCTATACCGATCCGGAAGTGGCCTGGGTGGGCCTGACCGAGAAAGAGGCGAAGGAGCAGGGCGTCGAGTATCGCACGGCGGTGTTCCCCTGGGCGGCCAGTGGTCGGGCCCTGGGTGCCGGCCGCAGTGAAGGTAAAACCAAGCTGATTTATCGCAAGGAAAACGATCAGCTGTTGGGCGCCGGTATTGTCGGGTTGAATGCCGGGGAGTTGCTGGGTGAGTTGAGCCTGGCGCTGGAGTTCGGCGCCTCGGCCGAAGATCTGGCGATGACGGTGCACGCGCATCCGACCTTGCACGAGACGGTGGGCCTGGCCGGGGAGTTGGCGGCCGGAACCATTACCGATTTGCCGAATCCGTTGGCCAAGAAGAAGTAGGTCGGATTAGGCCGCAGGCCGTAATCCGACGCTGGGTGCGGGATGTCGGGTTACGCGCTGCGCGCTAACCCGACCTACGAGACTACTTTTCAAACGCACTCACAGTCTGGATGCTGCCGTCTTCGTTGTGAATCAACTCGGCCATCTTGATGTTGCGCAGGTGCGTCTCACCGCCCGAGATTTCACAGTCGTGGTAGAACAGGTAGTACTTCCCGTCCTTCTCCACCACTGAGTGGTGGTTGGTCCAACCGAGCACCGGCTCCAGCATGATGCCCTTGTAGGTGAAAGGCCCATAGGGGCTGTCACCCGTGGCATAGGCGATGCAGTGAGTGTCGCCGGTGCTATAGGAGAAGTAGTAAGTGTCCTTGAATTTATGTACCCAGGGGCCTTCAAAATAGCGTCGGGCGTTATCGCCGGTTTTCAGCGGTTCGCCGTTTTCATCCAGCAGCAGAATATCCCGTGGCTCTTCGGCGAACTCGAGCATATCGTCGCGCAGCTTGGCGATTTTCGGGCACAGGGCCGGCTCGTCGTCGGCGGGGTACTGGTCCTGCTGGCTGAAGGTGCCGTTGACCCAGCGCTGCAACTGGCCGCCCCAGATGCCGCCCCAGTACAGGTAGTAGTCGTCACCGTCTTTGTACACGGCGGGGTCGATACTGAAGCTGCCTTTGATGGCTTCGGGCTGCGGCTCAAAGGGGCCTTCCGGGCGATCGCCAACGGCAACACCCAGACGGAACACATCGTCCGGATCTTTGGCGGGGAAGTAGAAGTAATACTTGCCGTCCTTCTCAGTGCAGTCCGGCGCCCACATCTGACGGGCCGCCCAGGGGACGTCGTTTACCGACAGCGCCAGGCCGTGGTCGGTCACCTCCCCGAAGGGCTTGTCCATGGAGAACACATGGTAGTCCTCCATGCAGAAGTGTGAGCCGTCATCATTGAATGGCACCCCGCCCTCCACATCGTGAGACGGGTAGATGTAGATTTTTCCCTCGAACACATGGGCCGACGGGTCAGCGGTGTACATGTGCGTCACCAGTGGCGCCGAGGAGAACTTCTGCTGAGATTTGGGGTTGGTGTCGGTCACGTGATATCTCTCTTTTTGGTCAATCATCTATTGAGTCAAACGTCGAACGGAACGGCGCCGGGCTGAGTTACCAGTGCCACAGCGTTCCGTCTTCCAGTCGGTTAACGGGGAGGCTGGCCCGCTTGTAGGGGTACTTCGCCGCCTCGACTTCGTCGATGTCCACGCCGTGGCCAGGAGTCTCTCCCGGCGTGAAAAAGCCGTCTTCGAATTGGTAGGCGCGGGTGAACACAGACTCCATCAGCTCGCTGTGGGGCATGTGCTCCTGTACGCCGAAATTGGGCACCCAGTAATCGAAGTGCAGGGCCGCGCCCATGCACACCGGAGACAGATCGGTCGCTCCGTGGCTGCCGGTACGCACACCCCAGAGGCTGGCAAAGTCGGCAATACGGCGCATCTGGGTAATCCCGCCGGCGTGAACCACGCTGGTGCGGATGTAGTCGATCAGTTGGTTTTGGATCAGCTCGCGGCAATCGTGAATGCTGTTGAAGATTTCGCCCACCGCCAGGGGGGTGGTGGTGTGCTGGCGGATCAGCTTGAACACGTCCTGGTTCTCTGCCGGTACCGCGTCCTCCAGCCAGAACAGGTGGTAGGGCTCCAGCTCTTTACCCAAGCGCGCGGCTTCGATCGGCGTCAGACGGTGGTGCACGTCGTGCAGCAGGTGCAGGTCCGGGCCAAATTCGCGGCGGATTTCCTCAGACACCCGGGGAATGAAGTTCAGGTACTTGTGCGTGGACCAGCTCTCTTCCGAGGGCAGATCGGCATCGGCGGGCTCGTAGGCCTTTCCGCCCTTGGGCACGCCGTAAATCTTGTCGATGCCGGGAATGCCGCACTGCACGCGAATCGCCTGATAGCCCTGTTTGCGGGCTTTTTCAACGGCGGCCAATGTCGCTTCAATGTCCTCGCCATTGGCGTGGGTGTAAGTCATGATGCGGTCGCGGCTGCGGCCACCCAGGAGCTGGTACAGGGGCATATTGGCCGCTTTGGCTTTGATGTCCCACAGGGCGACGTCCACACCCGCCAGCGCCGTCATGCCCACGGGACCGCGACGCCAGTAGGGGCCGCGATAGACAAACTGCCAGATGTCTTCAATGCGTTGGGCATCGCGGCCGATCAGGGCGGGCAGCACGTAGTCTTCCAGGTAAGAGACCACGGATTTCTCCCGGCCGTTCAGGGTCGCATCTCCAATGCCGTAGAGGCCGTCTTCGGTCGTGATTTTCACCGTCACGAAGTTGCGGCCCGGGCACGTCAGTATGACTTTGGCGTCGGTAATCTTCATAGTGTCATGCTCATTCGTTGTCGTCCTTTGCGCGCTCAGCGGCGTTCGCTCTGCGGTGGCCCCAGGTAGCTGGGTTTCAGACCACCGGTGTCAATCATCAACTTCTGTAGCGTGACCGCCGGGTCGACCCGATAGATCCGGAGGGTGTGCAGCCCCGGCTCGCGGATTGTGTGGGTGCTCACCGAGCGACGCACACCGTCACTGACGGCGGTTTCCCAGGCTTCGCTGCTCAGGTCTTCCAGGATGTCCACGACCTGGGGCTCGGCGTCATCAAAGGCGATGGCATAGCGCAGGCCGCGCCCCGGCACCAGGTTCAGGCTGGGGGCAAACAGCCCGTGTACGTCAAATTCACCGGTGCTGAAGAAGTAAATGTCGTACTCAACATAAGGGCTTTCGGCCGGATCTTCAAACTCTGTGTCCGAAATCGGGAAGGTACTGATCGACGATTGGGTGCGCCCGTGCTGCGGAATCACCTCCCAGCGGTGCCCACTCCGGTCCTGTTTACGATGGAAGTTCCCGGCTTCAATGCTGACGTAGCCATTGGTTTCGACGAAGCCTTTCACCTGTCTGGCCACGCGGGGGGCGGGTTTGAAGGTTTCCACCTGCACGCGGGCGCCGCCCCAGCCGGTGCCCTTCACAAATACGTGACCCTGGTGGGAGCCGGCCGGTGCCTGATCCCAGTCGATACTGACCTCCAGGGTGACCAGCTCGTTCACGGTGCCTTCGCGCTGGCTGACCTGAATCCACTCATCACTGGGTTCGGCGCTGAAGTCGAACGGTGCGGTGCCTTTGTTGAACACCTCAATCCGGTAGCTTTTCGTGCCATAGGGGCTGAAGGTGGGCAGGGTGTAGGCGCCGGGTACCGGCCAGGCCTTCTCCATGCCTTCCACGGCCACGCCCATGTCGGGTTTGCTGTGGGGCTGGTAGTCGTAGATCAGCGGCGCGGTGTTCTCCGGCGGGTTGTTCCAGTGGGTGTAGCCAATGCGCGGCTGGGACATCATATGATTCCACTTACCGTCACTGATCTCGGTGTGGTAATGATCCTCCAGCTCGGCATCGTGGCGGAAGCGCTCCCGGGCCCGTTCCCCGTAGTCATTGGCGTTGGCCCGACCCTGCTCGGCAAACAACTGGTTGCGGGCCTGGTCGATATACATGCGGGTGACGTTGGCGCTGGCGCGTACCAGGTGGCGCACCAACTGATCAAAGGCATCGCGCCGAGCCTCTGGCAACTGCGCATAAATGGCGTTGGCCTGCTCGGTGAGTGTGGCCAACTCCTGCTCGATACGTTCGGCTTCACGATAGTTCAACAGGCTGTAGGTATCGGCACTCTGTTGCTCCGGTTTGCGGCGGCCATTGTGCCGGGTGTAGCCAGTCACCAGCTCGGCAATGGGCTCGGCGAACTCGGCGCCGAATTCCCGCTCGGCCCACAGGCGTCCGAATTCCGGCAGGCGCTCGCGGTTCCAGTACTCCGGGTCCCAGGCCATGCGCAGGAAAAATTCGGTGGGGTATTCCATGGGCTTGATGTCGCCCACGTTGACGATCCAGATGCGGTCGGCTTCGTACTCCCAGGCCAGATTCATCTGTTCCCAGACTTTGGCGATCGGGGTCACGTTGATCCAGCGATAGGAGCGGGGCCCGCCCACATAATCGAAGTGGTAGTACACACCGGCGCCGCCACTGCGGTCGCGTTCTTCCGGGGTCGGCAGACGGCGGATGTTGCCCCAGTTATCGTCCGCCCACAGCAGGGTGACGTCGTCGGGTACCCGCATGCCTTTTTCGTAGAAGTACTGAACCTCTTTATAGAGTGTCCAGACCTGGGGAACGTCTTCAATGGGGCGATCGTCAAACACGTTTTTCAGAATCTCGCGCTGGTCGTCGACAATACGCTCCAGCAGTTCGATATTCTGGCCTTCACTCATGGGGGTGTCGGCCTGGCCGCGCATGCCCAGGGTGTAGACGCTTTCGTAGGGTTTGTTGCGCTCGGCGCCATCCACCCAGAACTCGTACAGGTTGTCCGGGTTGGTGGAGTATTCCCAGGCGCCTTCGCCGTAGCGGTTCCACTCTTTGTCGGCGCGCATCATCGGCTCGTGATGGGAGGTGCTCATCACAATGCCGTACTCGTCCGCCAGAATCATGTTCTGCTCATCGTCGTCGGCAAAGGCGTTGTTCCACATGGCGGGCCAGAGGAAGTTGCCTTTCAGGCGCAGAATCAGCTCGAACACGTGTTCGTAGAAGTCGTGGTTGTAGTCGCCGTAGTTTTCCTGCACCCAGCTGGTCAGGGCGGGGGCCTCATCATTGATGAAGATGCCCCGGTACTTCACCTTGGGCTGGTCCTGCAGGTTCAGATGACCATCGATGTAAAGGTGGTCGTGTTGCTGTGCGGGTACATCGGCGAACCAGTACCAGGGAGACACCCCGATTTCCTCGGACACATCGTAGGTACCGTAGATGGCGCCGCGCTTGTTGGCTCCGGCAATCACCAGCGCCTTGTCCAGGCCGGGCAGGGGGTTTTCCACCACTTCCATATGGTAGGCATCCCACTCGCCCTCAATAGGGGAGACATCCAGCTTACCGGCCTCAACCAGCTGTTGAATCAGGGAACTGCCGCTGAGGGTGCCGATGATCACCCCATGGCTGCCGAGCCCTTCGGTGCTGCGCACAATCTGGGGCTGCTTTCCCGTCACCCGCTGGATGTCGGCTTGAAGATCGCGCACCGCGCGGCGAACGCCGGGATCATCATTGGGATCGACGTAGAGATTGGCGATGTGTTCCTTGCCGACCAGGCTCAGGGCGCCGGCCGACGGGCTGTGGCTGACGTAGTCCGGGCCTTCCAGTGCGAGAGTCGGTGCAGCGGTCCCGGCCAGTAAACCTGAGACAAGTGCGCCTGTCAGTAGGCGGGAAAACGGCATAGTAGGAAACACCCGTTGGTCAATGCGGATGAACCGCATATTATCTTCTAGTCAAACAAACAATAAGATTAAAGGACTGAGCAATGGATTACAAGGGGGAGGAAAAAATCTTCAAGGGTGAAAACTCGGGGAAAGCTTTTGGGGCTGGAAGTGGCAGATGCCTGGCACTCCGGAACGTCGGATCGATTCACCCTACATAACGCTTGGTGCCGTATTTGACATAGGGAGGATCGGTCCGACGTCTCGGAGGCCTCGGACCGTCACCCACCGATGCCCGGGATTCGGGGTTATCAAAACTCGAACGAAAACCCTTTATCGGTCAGGCGCTCATAGGCCGCCGAATCGAACCGGTACAGGTTTGCCGCCCGGTGCGGTACGCCTTTCTGCTTTTCGTTGCAGGGTGCCAGCAGGTTCATCTTCATCATCTTGCGGCGGAAGTTGGGCTTGTCCAGCTTGACGTCCAGGATGGCCTCGTACAGCTCCTGCAGTTGCAGCAGGGTGAACTTCTCCGGCAGCAGGTTGAAGCCGATGGGCTCGTGGCAGACTTTGTGGCGCAGGAAGTTCAGGCCGTGATCGACGATCTCGGAGTGGTCGTAAATCAACTCGGGCAGGTCCTTGGCGTCGAACCACATGGCGTCGGACGTATTCCGGCCTGCCACCAGGGTGTAGTTTTCGGCGCTTACCAGGGCGTAGTAGGCAATGGTGACCACCCGCTCGTTGGGGAAGCGGTCCACCCGACCGAAGGTTTTCAACTGTTCCAGGTAGAGGTCGCGCACCCCGGTCAGCTCTTCCAGCAGGCGGGCGGCGGCGTCGCGCAGATTCTCATTCTGTTTGATAAACCCACCGGGAAGTGCCCACTTGCCTTTGCCTGGGCCCACATTGTGCTTGACCAGCATGATTTTGAGCTGGCCGTGATCCAGGCCGAAAATCAGGTTGTCGATGGAAAGCCCCGGAAGAACGTTGTCCGGCTCGTTCAGGGGTTCGACTCGGCTGTGTGGTCGCGTAGTAGATGGATTGTTGTTGGCCACAGTACACATCCCGATTGGTGGTTAGTAAATAGTAGTGATTTTGCGCAAATCTTCCTGAAACCTTCTAGGAACGGTCCGCTATCCGCTCAGAACCGGAGGGGGTAGCGGGTGCCGCGATTATAGCGATGCAAGGCATAAAGGTCGAGTGTTGGTCCGTATTGTATGACAAAACGGCGTATCAGGCAGTATTCAAGGCTGAGAGACAGGTCTCATAAAGGGAGGTTACAGATGCCACATTTTCGTCTAATTTACTATTTGACTATTAGTTGAACATGGTGCACTATCGATATAGTGGTCTGAATGACTATTACAGAATAATCAGGTAAGTGTTTGCAGGCAGTTGAGTTCCTCTGGGCGCGCTGCCGGTCGATACTGTGTTACATAATAACAACGGGGTAAAGCGCTATGGTTTATCGCGACAACGTTAAGAAAGGCATCACCTTCAAAAAGTCGATGCTTGCCATGTGTGTTATGGCAATGGGTTCACCCTCTTTGGCGCAAAACGCGTCTGAAGAGTCTCCTCTCCTAGAAGAAATCGTCGTCAGCGGCGTTCGCCAGAACCTGGAAAACGCCCAGGACATCAAACGCAACGCAGACACTTTTGTCGATGCCATTTCCGCAGAAGACATCGGCTCACTGCCTGACCGCAGCGTGCTCGAAGCCATGCAGCGTATGCCCGGCGTATCGATTGAGCGCTTCCAGGCCCCGGATGACCCGGATCACTTCGGTGTTGAAGGCAGTGGCGCGGTAATTCGCGGTATGAGTGCCACCCGAAGCGAGTTCAACGGTCGCGACTCCTTTACCGCCAACTCCGGTCGTGGCCTGAACTTCCAGGACGTGCCGCCGGAACTGATGGCCGGTGTTGACCTGTACAAAAACCAGTCTGCCGACATGATTGAAGGTGGTATTGGTGGTACGGTCAGTCTGAAAACCCGTAAACCCTTCGATCAGGATGGCCAGATGATCGCCTTTACCGGCGATGTCTCCTATGGCGATATGGCCGAAGAGGCCTCCCCCACGGTATCCGCGCTGTACAGCAACCGCTGGATGACGGAGGACCTGGGTGAGTTCGGCCTTCTGGTGAACGCTTCCTACTCCGAGCTGATCGGTACCTCCCACGGTATCCAGAGTGATGCCTTCGTGAAGTACCAGGCAGCCACCCTGGGAGCGCCCGAGAGCGTTGCCATGGAAGATGGCCAAGTGTGGATGACCAACGGTTCGAACTTCTTCACCAAAGAAGATGACCGGGTCCGTCAGGGCTTTGCCGCTGCCGTTCAGTGGGCCAGCCCCGATGAAACCCTGGAAGCGACCGCCGAGTTCCTGCGCTCCGACGCCCGTCTGAGCTGGAAAGAGAATGCCGTTAAATACCAGGGTGGCTACGGTGAAGAGAATGACGATGGCACCGTGAGCGAGAGCCGTCGTGCCCGTCCGTACCCTGGCACCGAGTTTGCGTTCGACAGCGACAGCATCTTTGAATCCGGCTATATCACCGACGGTGGTGGCTGGCGCGGCGGTGAAGGCCGTGTACCCCGCGGCTGGGAAGGTGAAGGCGATGCGCCGGAAGGCTATGCCACCACCAACGATTACTTCGGTCAGAAGTTCCAGGCCGATACCCGCTACAAAGACACCCGCACCATCGTGGACGATCTGAGCTTCAACGTGAAGTGGACTCCGAGCGACGCGTGGGAATTCGAGGGTGATTTACAGTTTGTCGATGCCACCACCGAAGATGACGACCTGCAGGTTGCTAGCGGCCTGTACGCGCTGCAGAACTTCAGCCTGCTGGGTGATACGCCTCGCCTGGCCATTGTTGAACCCTGGGATGGTCGTCGCGACGCCAATCCTGAGTGGTACGACACCGATTTCCCGGGTTTCTCCAACGACCCGGCAGGCGACAGCAACTACTTCCAGGATCTGGATTCCTACTGGCTGCGTTCGGCCATGGACCACTACGAGCGCTCCGAGGGTGAATCCCGGGCTGCCCGGTTCGACATGACCCACTACCTCGACAATGGCGATTTCTTCCGCTCTGTCAAGGCCGGTGTGCGCTATGCCGAGCGTAACCAGATCGTTCGTAGCACCTCCTATAACTGGGGTCACATCGGTGCCGAGTGGGCGCCGAACGGTGGCGAAGGTGCGCTGTGGTTGTCCGAGCTCGACCCGGAAATCCGCGACGATTTTGAATATGTCGACTGGTCCGACTTCCACCGCGGTGACGTAGTGGCTATCCCCGGTGACGGCTTCATCTTCCCCTCCGAACAGTTGTTGAAAGACGTCATCGCCGGTCGTACTCTGCCCCAGAACAACCCGGGCGCCGAGGGTGTCTGGGAGCCGTATGCCACTCGTGATGAGGTGATTCCGGGCACTTATTTTGCTCCGGCAGAAGTTTATGACACCACCGAAACCAACAAAGCGGCTTATGTTCGTCTGGACTTCGGTTCCGATGCGTCTGCTGTACGCTACAGCGGTAACATCGGTCTGCGCTATGTTGAGCTGACCCGCGATGCGGCCGGTTCGGTGCAGTTCCCTGACCTGATTGGTCAGCCGTATCCGGATGGTGCGCCAACCGATCTGACCGACCGCGGCGCCATCCGCAAGTGGGCGGAAGATCAGGTGGGACCGTTCGATCCGGCGCTGTTTGAGTCGGAGCAGGACTGGCTGGATGAAGTCAACACTCTGTTGTCCTACTCTCGCGATGCCAACAACTGGTTGAGCGATACCGAGAAAGCCTTCGGTAACGACTACGATGAAAACGAGCTGGGTGAAACCGCTGAATGGGACGGTGTACTGCCAAGCTTCAACTTGAAGGTTGAGCTGACCGACGATCTGATCAGCCGCTTTGCCGTGTCCAAGGCTATTGCGCTGCCGGATATGTCGGAAGTGCGTAACCAGGCTGTGTTGGGTGCTCGTGGCTTGAACACCACCCGTGTGCCGATCGATGAAGACGCCCCGGTTGAACCCGGACCCGAAGACAGCGGTACCGACATCCTGTCAGTCGGCGATGTCGTCTGGACCGGTAACGGTGGTAACCCGGCGCTGCAGCCCATGGAGTCCATTCAGTGGGATGCCTCTCTGGAGTGGTACTTCGCACCGGTCGGTTCGTTGACTGCCAGTATCTTCTATAAAGATCTCAAGAACTTCTTTATCGAAGGTGCGCTGCCGAGAACCTTCACCAACCCGAGCACCGGAACGACTCAGACGGTTGAGTTCACCACCACCCGCAACGGTGAGGAAGGTAAGCTGCAGGGTATCGAGCTGGCTTACCAGCAGTTCTACGACATGCTGCCAGAACCGTTTGATGGCTTTGGTATCCAGGCGAACTATACCTACATCGACTCCGAAGGTATTCCGAACTTCTCTGGCAGCGGTATCGCCACCGAAGCGGACCCGGAAGATAACCCGACGCCGCAGCCTGGTCTGGAAGCATTCGATCCGGCGGCCTTGTCTGGTCTTCCCCTGCGTGGCCAGTCTGAGCACACCGCCAACCTCGTAGCGATGTATGAGAAGGGCGATTGGTCGGCGCGCCTGGCTTACAACTGGCGCTCCAAGTATCTGGTGACCACTCGTGACGTGATCAGTGGCCAGCCGATCTGGAACAACGACGCGGGCTTCCTGGATGGCTCGGTGACTTACCAGCTGACCGATGAAATCTCCATCGGCCTGCAGGGTACCAACCTGGCCAACACCCAGACGGAAACCCTGATGACACTGGATGGTGAAGGTCGCGAGACCGGCCGCTCCTGGTTCGTCAATGACCGTCGTGTGGCTCTGACCGTGAAAGCCGTGTTCTAAACACACGGCTGGACCCGGGCCAAGAAAGGCGCAACCTTAATCGGTTGCGCCTTTTTTTATGGTTTGCTCAGGCTCTGCTGAGTCGGGATAATGCCGGTATTGAATAATAATCGCAGTGAGGCAATCAGCATGACGGTAGGACCCCAGCGTATTGTCATCGTGGGCGGCGGCACGGCGGGCTGGATGAGTGCGGCGGCATTGGCACGGTTGCTACCCTCCCGGGTAAGCCTGCAACTGATTGAGTCCGAGCAGATCGGCACCGTCGGTGTCGGTGAGGCTACGATTCCACACATCCGCTATTTCAACGCGTTGTTGGGCATTGATGAGCGCGAGTTCATTCGCGCCACTCAGGCGACCTACAAGCTGGCCATTGAATTTGTTGGCTGGGGACGCGAGACCAGCCGTTACCTGCATCCCTTCAGTGCGTTTGGTGGTGATATCGACGGCATCGACTTCCATCATTACTGGTTGCGCACCCGGGATGAGTGGCCCGAGCTTAACCTGGATGCGTTTTCTCTGGCGGCACAGGCCGCCCGGCTCGGCCGTTTTGCGCCGCCGCCCGAGCACTCTGAATTCGGCTATGGTTATGCGTTCCATCTGGATGCTTCCCGCTACGCAGGGTATCTGCGTGCGTATGCGGAGCAGCGTGGTGTTACCCGCACCGAAGGTCGGATACAGTCGGTTATTCCGCGCGAGTCTGATGGTGGTGTTGCGGCGCTCACTCTGGAGTCCGGAGAGCGCATCGAGGGTGATCTGTTTATTGACTGCTCCGGCTTTCGTTCGCTGTTACTGGGGCAGACACTGGGTGTGCCATTCAACAGCTGGAAGCACTGGCTCCCCTGTGACCGGGCCGTGGCGATCGCCAGTGGTGCGCTTTCAGAGCCGCCATCGTTCACGCGCTCGACGGCTACCACCACCGGGTGGCAATGGCGTATCCCTTTGCAGGAGCGGACCGGTAATGGCCAGGTATACGACAGTCGGTCCATCAGTGACGATGAGGCTTGCGCCCAATTGATTGGCTCGCTCAATGGCGCACCTCAGAGCGACCCCAACCTGATTCGCTTTGAGGCGGGGGCGAGGGCGCGCAGTTGGGATAAAAACGTCATTGCCATTGGGCTATCCAGCGGCTTTCTGGAACCGTTGGAGTCCACCAGTATCTACCTGATTCAAATGGCCATTTTCAAACTGGTGGAATTCTTCCCCAATAGCGAAAGTGGCGCGGTGGGGCGCGAGGCGTTCAACCGCTGGATGAGTCTGGAGTATGAGCGGGTTCGGGACTTCATCATTCTGCACTATCACCTCAATCAACGCGAAGACTCGGAATTCTGGCAGGACTGTGCCCACATGTCGGTACCCGAGGGGCTGCAGCGCAAAATCGCCCTGTTCAAGGAGTCCGCGACAATCGAGTTTTACGATCAGGGATTGTTTGCGCCCCCCAGTTGGCTCGCCGTTTATCTGGGGCAGGGACTGAATCCCGAGGCGATTGACCCTCGGGTCGCCCAGCAACCGGTTGCCTCGCTCAAGGGGCCGCTGGAGCAGTTGGCGAACCACCTGAATCGCACTGCCCAGGCCCTGCCTCTGCATCGGGAGGTGTTGGCCCGTGGAGGTGTTGCACCCAGTGCGGCGGCTCCCATGAGTCTATACGGAGGCCGCTATGGATAAAGCCAACCTGGAGCACCTTGTGGTCGTGGGTAACGGACTGGTCGCCGCCGGGACGGTGGTGACACTGGCACGGTTTCTCTCCCGCTATGGCGCTCGTGTGACCTGGATTCGCACGGGCGAAGACGATGTTTCACCCGTGGAAGTCGCTCAGCCGCCTTTTCTGGAGTGGCTGGCGATGGTCGGGTTGCCGGAACGGGACCTGATGGTTCGCGCCCAGGGACTGTTTTCTCTCGGAGTCTTGGGGCAGGGGACCAAGGGCGAATTCTTCATGCCCTATGGCCGCCATGGAATCCCGGCCGCGCCGGCCAGTTTCGAGCATGAGTTTTTCCGGGCCTACGCCCCGGACAAGCAGGCCCGTTTTAATGAGCATTTCCTGGCTACCCAGGCGGCGCGACGGGGGCGGTTTGATTTCCCGGTCAATGATCCTCGCTCGGTCAAATCCACGCTGCGCTACGGGATGACCCTCGACAAACGCGCAATGGGAGCGCTGTTGGCCGAGTATGCGGACTCTCTGGGCGTGTCTGCGGTACGCTGCACCCGGTTGAGCGTCGAAGCGGATCCGCAGTTCGGCATTCAGCGTTTACGCCTGGATGATGACGAGTCGGTGCAGGGCGATTTTTACCTGGACGCGACGGGCGACGAGGCGTTACTGATTGGGCAGGGTTTGGGCGTGCCATTTGAGGAGGCGTCCGCTCTGTGGTCGCACCACTGGGTGGGCCGGGGTGGAACAACCTTGGACTGGATGCCCTACAGTACATTGACTCAACAGGTTTGGGGCTGGCAGCGCGCGGCAGATACTCAGCAAAGCGGGGTCGTGGAGCGATGGGTATCGCCGGGTGAGGCTGCCGAGCAAGCCACAGCAAAAATGCAATCCCAAGACTGCGATTGGGTGAAATATCCGCTGCAGTGGGGGCAGCGCGAAACGCCCTGGCGGCATAACTGCCTGGCCCTGGGCCGGGCGGCGGGACAGCCCGGGGAACTGCTCTGTTCGGAGTGGCATCGTGCCTGTCAGTCACTCCTGCTATGGCTTGAGCTGTTGCCGGATGCGGCCGGTCGGCCCGCGCTTCGTAGCGAGTTCAATCGACGGGACCGGGCGCTGTTTGAAAGCTGGCGGGAACTGCACGAATTGCTGATCCTCGCTGATGACCCCCGATCAGAGGCGGTGACCGAATCGCTGCGCTGGCGCCTTCAGGTGTTTGAATCCTTTGGCCGGCTCTGGCACCGGGATCAGGAGCCCCTGCCGGATGAAACCCAGTTGGCATTGCTGATCGGGCTGGGCTGGCGTTCCGCCTCGGCGGACAATCTGCTTGCGGAGGCGTCGGCGGACGACTTGCGGCGCAAGCATCAACGTATCTATGACACACTGGTATCGGCGGCCGAACGCATGCCGACCCTGAAACAGGTGATTCAACACCACTGCCCGGCAGTTGTGTGATTGACAGAGGTAATGACGATGGACAACCGTGTTCGTAAAGTGATGATCGTCGGTGGTGGCACCGCCGGCTGGATGGCCGCAGCGGCAATGGCCAAGGTTCTGAAGAACCAGTACTGCGACATCCAATTGGTGGAGTCGGACTCGATCGGCACGGTCGGCGTAGGGGAGGCTACCATCCCCCAGATTCAGCTGTTCAACCAGATGCTCGGCCTGGATGAGAATGAATTCATCCGACGCACCCAGGGAACCTTCAAGTTGGGGATTCAGTTCGTCAACTGGGGGCACATTGGCGAGCGTTATCTTCATGCGTTTGGTGAAGTCGGCAAGGATATGGAGGGAGTGCAGTTTTACCACTACTGGCTAAAACTGTTCCAGGCCGGCGAAGCCCCCAATATCGACGCCTACACGCTGAACTGTCAGGCGGTCGAACAGGGGCGGTTCATGCGTCCGGTGGATGCGGGGAATTCGCCCTTATCCCGTATTGCCTATGCATTTCACTTTGATGCGGCCCGCTACGCCATGTTCCTGCGAGACTATGCCATGGAGCGCGGAGTGCGTCGTCGGGAAGGCAAAATCGAGCGGGTATCGCTCCGTCCGGGTGACGGGTTTATCGAATCAATTACCCTGGATGACGGTGAAACCCTGGAAGCCGATCTGTTTATCGATTGCTCCGGCTTCAGGGGGCTGCTGATCGAGCAGGCACTGAAAACAGGCTACGAGGAGTGGTCGCGCTGGCTGCCCTGCGATCGCGCGGTGGCCGTCCCCTGCGCTAAAGTGGCGGAGCCGGTGCCCTATACTCGCTCCACCGCTCATTCGGCGGGCTGGCAGTGGCGAATTCCCCTGCAGCATCGCACCGGCAACGGCCATGTTTATTGCAGTCAATTTATCAGTGACGATGAAGCGGCGGATACCCTGTTGAAGAACCTGGATGGTGAGCCGCTGGCGGATCCGAAGTTCATTCGCTTCACCACCGGAAAACGCTTGAAATTCTGGAATAAAAACTGTGTGGCACTGGGGCTGGCCAGTGGTTTTATGGAGCCGTTGGAGTCCACCAGCATTCATCTGGTGCAGTCCGGGATCGCCAAATTGATGAGCCTGTTTCCAAACCGGAATTTTGATCAGGAAGATATCGACGAATACAACCGCCAGGTGGATTTCGAATATACCCGCATCCGGGACTTCCTGATCGCCCACTATCACGTAACCCAGCGCGACGACTCCGAGTTCTGGAATTACTGTCGGACCATGGATGTACCCGATACCCTGAAACAGAAAATGAATCACTATCGGAAAAACGGTCGCATCTTCCGCACCAATGAAGAACTGTTCAACGAGACCAGTTGGCTGGAGGTGATGCACGGTCAGGGCCTGAAGGCGGAAGGCTACCACCCGATTGTAGATACTCTGTCGAAAGATGAAATTGCCCGACGCCTGGAGAGTATTCGCAATGTGATCAACAAATCCGTGGAGTATATGCCGAAGCACTCAGAATTCATCGCCAAACACTGCGCAGCGCCCGCCAACACCGAGTAGGTCGGATTCGCCCCGCAGGGGCGTAATCCGACAAACTCTACCAAGCGGCCCGTTCCCCGTAGGTCGGATTAGGCCATCGGCCGTAATCCGACAACTTTTAATCTCACCAAGAACAGCAAAAGGCCAGCATGAAATCTCTCGCTCCCCTTTCCATATTATTTGTCACTCTATTGGCCCCGGCGGCCCACGCCCAATTCGTCGATCACTTCGAGGGCAATGAAATACACCCCGACTGGCAGTACTTCACCGGCGACGGTGACGCGCGCCTGAACTTTGTCCCGCTCGACGGCCATGCACGCATGGAAGTCGATGCCACCGATGATCAGCACAACGTCTGGTGGTCCATCATCAAACGCAATGTCGCACCGCATCTGGATATGGAGAAACTCGCCAGCCCCGACTACGAGCTGCGCATTGAGGCGCGTATCCGCGTCAGTGATGCGCCGCGGCGGGTAAACTTCATGATCAATACCCAACGCACCACGGATTTTCATCAACACCTGCGGGAATACGACATTCCCAATACCACCGAGTGGCACACCATCAGTATGACCACTGAAGGGTTGGATGCCGTGCCGGGCGACGACCTGAATGTCCAGCTCAGCGCCACTGACTGGGGCCTCGGCCAGTACCATGTGGACGTGGACTACTACCGTGCAGACGTAGTGCGGGCGGCCGATGCCGAGGCGGATGTGGGAGAACCGCTGGTGTACCATCCGCCCATCCCGGCACTGGATACCTTCACCCAGCATCGCCCCGCTGATCACGACGTTGTCCTGAACCGGGATTACCCGATGGTCAACTTTGATGGTTGGCATACAGAGGAGAAAGGAACGAAGGTCCCCGTGTTGACGGTCAGCGCCGACCAGTGGGTGTTGCTGCGCTGGGATCTGTCGGCATTAAATAACGCTGAAGCCGACGGGGCGGGCGTATTGGAGCTTACCACCCAGTCGGTGCAGAAGGGAGGGAACTACGTCGCCGCCTATGAGGAAGACCTGGGCGTCGAGTTCGATAAAATCCGGGTGTTCGAAGTCATGGGCGGCCCGGAGCAATGGGATCAGAAAGAACTCACCTTTCAGGGGTTCGCGCGCGAAGAACCGTTGGAGACCCTGGTCAACGGCCAGATGGTGTTTGACGTAGAGCCGGCCGCGGAGCGCGGAGGAAAAACCCACATAACCCTGTCACGACCAGTCATGCAGCGTCTGCTGGATGGCACCACCAAGGGGCTGCTGATCCGTCCGCTCGGCGCTTTGGAGGCCACCTTCTACGACAGTCAGGCGGACGACCCGAAACGGGCCCCCACCTTGTACTTCAACCTGCAGTAAGTACTGTCGGCGCATTGTCGGATTACGCCCCTGCGGGGCTAATCCGACCTACTCGTAGAATGAAAACCACCCAGCAGCCCAGTAGGTCGGATTAGGCCAGCGGCCGTAATCCGACAGTCACACAGCACGCGGAGAACTAGAGGACCTTGGTCCTCGAGTGGGCATAAAAAAACCGAGCCATTTGGCTCGGTTCTTTAATGTGGTGCCCAGGAGAGGACTTGAACCTCCACGACCGTAAGGTCACTAGCACCTGAAGCTAGCGTGTCTACCAATTTCACCACCTGGGCAGGTGATTCGCTCGGCGTGTCATCAGCCGAGGACGCGCACTATAATGTCGAATATGGGCCTTGTCAACGGTTCGGATGTCAGGAAATTAAATTTTTTTGGACTAAACTGAACTCATCCATGGGTTTATGGGCCTAACTGGCCTATAATGTCGGCAAACAGTCAACCAATTGCCCCCAAAAGGGCTCTTTCTGCGCCTACCTCGGCCTTGAAACCTCTCAGGCTTCCGTCCATATCATCCGTAGGCGACTTACTATTGGCCCTCACAAGGGGCATTCATTTTCCGTTACAGGATATCCGTTTTGAGCAAAGAGAAACACCCGAAGCACGACCCCTACGCTGAGCGAGAAGCACAGAAATACGATAACCCCGTGCCCAGCCGCGAATTTATTCTGCAATTGTTGGAAGACGCCCCGGGCCCGGTGACGCACCCGGAAGTCTGCGAGATGCTCGACCTTCGCGACGAGGACCAGGTTGAGGCCGTACGCCGGCGCCTGATCGCCATGGCCCGCGACGGGCAGCTGGTCAGCAACCGCCGCGGCGCCTTCGCCCGGCTGGACAAAATTGATGTAATCCGTGGCCGCGTCCAGGGTCATAAAGATGGCTACGGCTTTGTGATTCCCGCCAAGGGCGGCAATGACCTCTATTTACACAACCGTCAGATGCGCCGGGTGTTCGATGGCGACGAAGTACTGGTCCGTGTCACTGGCTCCTACCGGGGCAAGGATGAGGCTGCGATTGTTGAAGTCCTCTCGCGCAACACGGAACAGCTGGCCGGTCGCCTCTTTCGCGAGGACGGGGTGCAGTTCGTTTCGCCGGAAAATCAGCGAATTACCCACGACATTCTGATTCCGCCCGGCGCCGAAGGTGATGCCAAGTCCGGTCAGATCGTGGTGGTGGCCATTACCCAGCAGCCGGACAAGAAACGCCCGGCGACCGGTATGGTCATTCAGGTGCTGGGTGACCATATGGCACCCGGGATGGAGATCGAGCTGGCCATCCAGTCTCACGGCATTCCCAGCGAGTGGCCCGCCGAGGCGCTGAGCGAAGCCGAAGCGCTGTCCGACACCGTGCAGGAAAAAGACAAGCAACACCGGGTCGATATTCGCCACCTGCCGTTTGTCACCATTGATGGCGCCGACGCCCGGGACTTTGACGACGCGGTGCTGTGTGAGAAGCGCAAAGGCGGCGGCTGGCGTCTGTCCGTCGCGATTGCCGATGTGTCCCATTACGTTCCTTGCAACAGCGCGCTGGATGTCGAGGGGCGCAAACGTGGCAACTCGGTGTATTTCCCGGACTATGTGGTGCCCATGCTGCCAGAGGCCATCTCCAACGGCCTGTGCTCCCTGAACCCGAAGGTCGACCGCCTGTGCATGGTGTGCGAGATGAATCTCGACGCCGAGGGCAAGATCACCAGCTACAAGTTCTTCGAAGGCGTCATGCACTCCCATGCGCGGCTGACCTACGACCAGGTGTGGGACATTCTTCAGGCCGATGGCGATGATGAGCATCCGCTGCGCCAGGAGTTCAAGGAAGTGCTGCCGCAACTGCACAGCCTGCATAAGCTCTACAAGGTCCTGCGCAAGGCTCGGGATGAGCGCGGTGCCATCGACTTTGAAACCGTTGAAACCCAGATCGTCTTCAACGAAGACCGCAAAATCGACCGGATTGTCCCGGTTCAGCGCAACGATGCGCACAAGCTGATCGAAGAGTGCATGCTGTGCGCCAACGTGTGCACCGCGCGCTTTCTGGAGAAGCACCAGATCACCTGTCTGTACCGGGTGCACCAGGGGCCGACCGAAGAGAAGCTCGCCAACTTGCGCGAGTTTCTGGGCGAGCTGGGTCTTGGCCTCGGTGGCGGCGCAGACCCGAGTTCGGCCGATTTCCAGGCACTGATGCAACAGATTCAGGGCCGCTCGGACAGCCATCTCATTCAGATGGTCATGCTGCGCACCCTGCGCCAGGCGGTCTATCAGGTGGACAACGAAGGTCACTTCGGTCTCGGCTTCGATGCCTACACCCACTTTACCTCACCGATCCGTCGCTACCCGGACCTGCTGGTTCACCGGGCCATCCGGTCTGTCATCCGCAGCGACCGCCAAACCGCCAATGTCGCGCGGGTCGAAGGTGCCAAGCCGCTGTCCCGCAAAGAGATCTACCCCTATGAAACCGGGGATGTGGTTGCTCTGGGCGAGCACTGCTCCATGACCGAGCGGCGCGCGGACGAAGCCACCCGGGATGTGGCCAGCTGGCTCAAGTGCGAATTCCTGCAAGATCATGTCGGCGAGGTGTTCGACGGCGTGGTGGCCTCGGTGGTCGGTTTTGGCTTGTTTGTCGAGTTGAAGGATCTGTACGTCGAAGGGTTGGTCCATATCACGGCACTGCCGCACGACTACTACCGGTTCGAGCCCGCCCAGCACCGACTGGTGGGCGATCGCACCCGCAAGGTGTTCAGCCTGGGTGATGAGCTCCGGGTGCGAGTGGTGCAGGTCGATCTGGACAGTCGCAAAATTGATTTTGAAATGGAGTCGGTCACCGCGACCCGTCGAGGCAAGGGCAAAACCAATGCCCGTCCTCCCGCCGCTGATGGGCGGGATGCCGTCCCCAAAAAGTCGGGCAAGGGCAAAGGCCGTGGCCGCTCGCGGGGTGGCAACGACGAGCGTGGCCCGTCCCGTTCATCCAAACGAGGTTCATCCGGACAACGTCATGGTAAACAGGAAAGTCAGAAAACTGCGCATTCGAAGAAAACTGGAACAGTTCGATCGGAGAAAGCGACTCAACCGACTGAGAGCCGGTCTCTACTTGCGTCGGCGGCAGCTGGCTTTAAAAAAGCGCTGGCTAAGTTTACGAAGAAGAGATAACCACTGGTTTGAAAACCTGTGCAGCCTTCGCCAGAGGGCGTTGAGTCGGGCCGGCGGCAGTAATGACCGGCCCGGTGATTGATCGAAGATTCAGAGCCGGAACCATCTGTGAGTAAGAGTGAAATCGTCTTTGGCCTGCACTCGGTGCAGGCGCTGTTGAAAAGTGCCCCGCAGCGGGTGTTGGAGCTGTACTGCCTGCAAGGGCGCGGCGACCAGCGTCTGCAGAAAATCCTGAAACTGGCCGAGGCGCAAGGCGTGTCGGTTCAGCCGATGGGGCGGGGCAAGCTGGATGCCCTGGCCGAAGGTGAAAACCACCAGGGCATAGTGGCGAACTGTCGGCCCGGGCAGGTCCACGATGAAGGCTTTCTGTTTCAGCGGTTGAGTGAGCTGGACCACCCGCCGCTGCTGCTGGTGCTCGATGGTGTGACGGACCCCCATAACCTGGGGGCCTGCATGCGTACCGCCGAAGCGGCCGGGGTGGATGCGGTGATCGCGCCCAAAGACAAGTCGGCCGGCCTCAACCCGGTGGCCCGCAAGGTGGCCTGTGGTGCGGCGGAGGTTCTACCCTTTGTGCCGGTGACCAATCTGGCCCGCACCCTCAAAAAACTCCAGGAATCCGGCATCTGGCTGGTGGGCGCGGCGGGTGAAGCGAGTGCGTCCGTCTATCAGAGTGATCTGAAAGGCCCAATCGCCCTGATCATGGGGGCTGAGGGGGAGGGGCTGCGTCGCCTGACCCGGGAAACCTGCGATTTTCTGATCAATATTCCCATGGCGGGCACAGTCAGCAGTCTGAACGTCTCGGTCGCCACCGGGGTCTGTCTGTTTGAGGCGGTGCGCCAGAGGGCTCGGTAGCGATCTGTTATCCTTTTTTGGTCATATGATTTTTAAGACTATAAGGCGCCTATTTAGGCGCCTTTTTCGTTTTATAGGGCCAAAAATCTTGAAAACAACAACTTTAGACGGGGCTGCTACCGGTTTTTGGCTTGATGTTGCGCGTCTACGGCCTTATATTATATTACTTATAAAGTCATTCCTCGGTCGAGTGAGTAGGGCGCTCACGGGGTGCCGCGTGGTGTTGGTCGTTCCCTGGTCGGGTGGCTGCAATGCCAGCATCTTGGTCGCCAGAGCCCACGAAAAACATTGACAGAAACACGGTTTCGCATATTATAATACAAAACAGATTGGTAACTGATGCACACTCCTGTGCTGCAAATAAAAGGTAATGGTTCTATGACGTCTTATGCACTGGGCCTGGATTATGGCTCCGACTCGGTTCGCGCACTGTTGGTGGACACCGCCAATGGACAGGAAGTTGCCACCACCGTGGTGCCTTACAAGCGCTGGAACCAGGGGCTTTACTCCGAACCGGCCAAAAACCAGTTCCGCCAGCACCCGCTGGATTATCTGGAAGGGGTTGAGCAAGCCGTACAGGGCCTTTGGGAAGAGGCGCCGGCCGGCGCGGCGCAGCAGGTAGTGGGTATCAGCTTTGATACAACCGGTTCCACACCGGTCCCGGTGGACAGCGAAGGCGTCGCGCTGGCGCTGAAGCCTGAGTTCGCCGAAAACCCGAACGCCATGTTCGTGCTGTGGAAAGACCACACTGCGATCAAAGAAGCCCAGGCCATTACCGCAGCGGCCGAAAAGTCCGAGCCCAATTACCTCAAGTATGAAGGTGGTATCTACTCCTCCGAATGGTTCTGGGCCAAGGCCTGGCACGTCATGAAAGCAGATCCCGCCGTCGCCGAGGCCGCGTACAGCTGGGTCGAGCACTGTGACTGGATGCCCGCGATACTGACCGGCACCACCCATCCGAGCAAATTCCGTGCGGGTCGCTGCGCGGCGGGTCACAAAGTGATGTGGCACGAAAGCTGGGGTGGCTATCCCCCCAACGACTTCTTTACCGGGCTGGACCCGGTGCTGGACGGGCTGCGTGATCGCCTGCCCGCTGAGACCTTTACCTCCGCCGAAACCGTGGGCCCCCTGACCGAAGAGTGGGCCGACAAGCTGGGCCTGCCGGCGGGCATCCCGGTCGGCTTTGGCGCCTTTGATTGCCACATGGGCGCAGTGGCGGCCAACGTCAAACCCGGCGTGCTGACCAAGGTGATGGGTACCTCTACCTGTGATATTACCGTCGCGACCTATGAAGATATTGGCGATAAATGCATTCGCGGTATCTGCGGTCAGGTGGACGGCTCAGTGATTCCCGGCCTGGTGGGCCTGGAGGCCGGTCAATCCGCCTTTGGTGACCTCTATGCCTGGTTCCGCAACCTGATCAACTGGCCGGTGCAGACCCTGTTGGCCAGCAGCGACTCTCTTGATAAGGCCACGCGCACAAAACTCGCCGAAGAGCTCGAAGACAAAACCCTCGCCGCCCTGGGCGAGGCCGCCAGCCAGATTCCCGCCGGCGAGACGGGCATTACCGCGCTGGATTGGGTCAATGGCCGCCGCACCCCGGATGCCGATCAGACTCTGACCATGGCCATCGCCGGCTTGAAAATGGGCAGCGAGGCTCCGCAGATTTTCCGTTCCCTGGTGGAGGCCACCGCCTTTGGTGCTCGCGCCATTATTGAACGTTTCAAGTCCGAAGGTGTGGCGATCAACTCTGTGGTGGTGATCGGCGGTATCTCCAAAAAATCCGACTTCATCATGCAGGTCTGTTCGGATGTCTGGAACTGCCAGATCGATGTACTGGAAAGCGAGCAGAGCTGCGCCCTGGGCGCCGCCATTTTTGCCTCCACCATTGCCGGTGTTCATCCGGATGTGGCCGCGGCCCAGAAGGTGATGGCTTCGCCCGTGTGCAAGAGCTACACGCCGAACGCCGATAACGCCGCCGTTTATGATCGTTTGTACCAGAATTACCAGGCGCTGGGCGCCTTTGTGGAAGGAGAGCGCAAATGAGCTACCGCGAACTGAAAGAGCAGGTATTCGAAGCCAATATGGAGCTGCACCACCGCAAGCTGGTGGTGTACACCTGGGGCAACGTATCGCAGATCGATCGTGATAAGGGCGTGGTGGCCATCAAGCCCAGTGGTGTGGCGTACGAAGATATGAAAGTGGACGACATTGTTGTGGTCGACCTCGACAATAATGTAGTGGAAGGCAAGATGCGTCCTTCCTCGGACACCAAAACCCACACCCATCTGTATCGGCACTTCGAGAGCATTGGCGGGGTGACTCACACGCACTCCACCTACGCTACCGCCTGGGCGCAGGCCCAGCAGCCGATTCCCTGCTACGGCACCACCCACGCCGACTACGCCTACGGCGATATTCCGGTGACCGCGGTGATGAGCGATGAGCAGATCAAACGCGACTACGAAGAAGAAACCGGCGTACAGATTACCGACTGTTTCAAAGATCGCAGCCCGGTGGAAACCCCCATGTGCATCATTGCCGGCCACGCGCCCTTCACCTGGGGTAAAGACGCAGCCCAGTCGGTGTATCACGCGGTGATTCTGGAAGAGATGGCCAAAATGGCCTACCTCACCCGCACTTTGCGCCCCGATGTACAGCCTCTCAAGCAGGCCATCATCGACAAGCACTACCTGCGTAAGCATGGCAAGAACGCTTACTACGGTCAGAATTGATTAACCCTTTTCGGCAACTGCCCTATTCAGGATTACAGCTATGAAAATTTACGGTGATAAAGAAATCTGGTTCGTCACGGGTTCCCAGCACCTCTACGGCCCCAAAGTATTGGAGCAGGTCGCGGCGAACAGCCAGCAAATTGCCGACGGGTTGACCGGCTCGGACAAGATTTCCGCAAAAATTGTCGCCCAGCCGACGGTCAAGTCTCCGGACGAGATTCTGGAAGTCTGTCAGCGCGCGAATAACGACAGCAATTGTGTCGGTCTGATTCTGTGGATGCACACCTTCTCTCCGGCCAAGATGTGGATTGCCGGCCTGAAGGCGCTGAACAAGCCCTACATGCACCTGCACACCCAGTTCAACGCCGAGCTGCCCTGGGCCGAAATCAACATGGACTACATGAACCTGCACCAGAGTGCCCACGGTGACCGCGAGTTTGGTTACATTGGCACCCGTCTGCGTCAGGATCGCCGCGTAGTGGTCGGTCACTGGCAGCAGGACCGTGTTCAGCAGGAAATCGACGACTGGTTGCGCGTCGCCATGGGCTGGGCCGAGTCTCAGACTCTGAAAGTGGCCCGCTTCGGCGACAACATGCGTCAGGTGGCGGTGACCGAAGGTGACAAGGTGGCGGCCCAGATTCACTTCGGCTACGAAGTGCATGCCTTTGGTTTGGGTGATCTGGCCGAGGTCGTTGACGCAGTCAGCGATGAAGACGCCAACGCCCTGGTCGATGAGTACCTGCAGACCTACGAAGTGGCGGACGAGGTGCTGAAAGACGAGCACCAGATGGCCATGATCAAAAACGAAGCGCGCCTGGAAATCGGCATGGAGCGTTTTCTGGAAAAAGGCGGCTTCAAGGCCTTTACCAACAACTTTGAAAACCTGACCGGTCTGACCGGCCTGCCCGGTATGGCCACCCAGCGCCTGATGGCCAAAGGCTACGGCTACGGCGGCGAAGGTGACTGGAAAACCGCGGCCATGACCCGGATCGTAAAAGTAATCAGCCAGGGCAAAGAAGGTGGCACTTCCTTTATGGAAGATTACACCTACAACCTGGGCACGCGGGATCAGGTGCTGGGCGCCCACATGCTGGAAATCTGCCCGACCATCGCCGCGCAGAAACCGCGCCTGGAAGTGGCCCTGCACACCATCGGGATTCGCAAGGACATCGCTCGCCTCAAGTTTACCGGCAAGCCCGGCCCGGCCATGAACATCACCACCGTGGACCTGGGTACCCGTTTCCGTATCGTAGTCAACGAGCTGGATACCGTGGCCCCGCCAGCGGACCTGCCCAAGCTGCCGGTCGCTTCGGCCCTGTGGGAGCCTCGCCCGAACCTGGGTATCGCCGGCGCCGCCTGGATTCACGCCGGTGGTGCTCACCACAGCGTGTACAGCCAGGGCGTGACCACCGAGCAGATCATCGACTTCGCCGAAATGGCCGGCGTTGAAGCGGTCGTGATCGACAACGACACCAAAGTGCGCACCTTCAAAGACGAACTGCGCCAGAACGCCGCTTACTACCACCTCAAGCAGGGCGTATAAACGGCGTACCAATCGGCGGGGCCTTAA
>NZ_DGMV01000060.1:130190-131401 GCF_002388575.1 Marinimicrobium sp. UBA4509 | reverse complement strand
GCCCGCCGTTTTTGTATCTGACATCACCTGACAATAAGAGCCCAAGCGAATGAAAACCCAGAAACTGACGGTATTGGAGAAAGTGGGTTTTGGCAGCGGTGATACCGCGGTCAACCTGGTGATCTCCTCCATGTTCCTCATCGTGGCCTATTTCTATACCGATATCTTCGGATTGAAGCCGTCGCATATGGGGATTCTGTTCCTGGTGGCTCGACTGGTGGATGCCTTTACCGACCCATTGATGGGCATGATCACCGACAAGGTGGACACCCGTTGGGGGCGCTACCGTCCGTACTTTTTATTCCTGTCTGTGCCCTTCGGTCTGTCCATCTTCCTGATGTTCACCACGCCGGACTGGAGTTACAACGCCAAGCTGGTGTGGGCTTACGCCACTTACATTCTGGTGACGGTGATGTTCACCTCCGTGACTATTCCCTATATCTCCCTGATTGGCGTATTGACGGCGGACCCGAAAGAGCGCCTGTCGGCGAACGGCTATCGTCTGTTTCTGGCCAAAGTGGCCGCGTTTCTGGTCACCATTATTGTGCCGATCATGGCGGAAGCCTGGGGCGATGGTGACCTGGCGGTGGGTTACCAAGCCTCCATGGGGCTGATGGGGATTCTCGGTACGCTGTTGTTCCTGTTCTGTTTCTTTACCACCACCGAGCGGGTGAAGCACGAGGTGCAGGACAAGACTTTCGGCGAGCAGCTCAAGATTCTGCTGAAAAACGACCAGTGGTTGGTGCTGTGTGCGGTGTGCTTTACCGGCACTCTGGGCTATGTGATCCGCAGCTCCGTGGCCGCCTATTACGCCAAGTATTACCTGGGAGCCGATGCCAAAATGCTCTCCGCCTTCATGACCACCGGGGTCACTGGGGCGCTGTTGGCCATGATCGCCTCCACCTGGATTACCAAACGCTACTGCAAAATCCAGCTCTTTCGCTGGACCCAGTTGGCCGTTGGGGTATTGAGCGTAATCATGTTCTTCGCGGTTCAGCCCGGAGATATCTGGCTGGCGTTTATTCTCTACTTCCTGATTTCCTTCGTGGTCGACCTGCACGCGCCGGTGTTCTGGAGCGCGATTGCCGAGTCCGTGGACTACGGTCAGGCGAAAACCGGCAAGCGTGTATCGGGCCTGGCGTTCGGTGGCATCAGCTTTTTCCAGAAGGCCGGCATGGGCGCCGCCGGTTTTATTGTCGGCCTGCTGCTGA
>NZ_DGMV01000060.1:129787-130068 GCF_002388575.1 Marinimicrobium sp. UBA4509 | reverse complement strand
TTTTATTGTCGGCCTGCTGCTGACCTATTTCAACTACGAAGCCAACGTGGAGCAGAGCGCGTTCACCTTGACGGGTATCGCACTAATGCTCTCCGTCATCCCGGGCCTGTTCCACGCCATCATGGGCGGGCTGATGTTCAAGTACAAAATTACTGACAGGTTCTATGAAGAAATGAAGCGGGACAGCCTGGCGGATTCCGCCCTGGCCGAAGCGGATCCGAATATTTCATAGATGGGTTAGGGCGTATGCGCCAGGGCGGGTTACGGCGGATGCGGCCTTC
>NZ_DGMV01000060.1:128983-129665 GCF_002388575.1 Marinimicrobium sp. UBA4509 | reverse complement strand
CTTATCCGCCCTACGCCAACTGCGGCATCCGCCATAACCGCCTCGATTTAATGAATACCATGTTGCCATGACAACACCCTGGAGAGAACAATGACCGAACTGCTCACCCCTCTGATCGAACAACGCGCCGATCCCTATATCCACAAACACACCGACGGCTATTATTATTTCACCGCCTCGGTGCCGGCCTACGACCGGCTGGAGCTGCGTCGGGCCAAAACCATTGCCGAGCTGCCTGACGCGGAGCGCGTGGCCGTCTGGCACAAGCCGGATACAGGCCCGTTCAGCGAATTGATCTGGGCACCGGAAATCCATTTCAATCAGGGGGCTTGGTACATCTACTTCGCGGCGGCACCGACCCGGGAAATCAAAGACGGGCTGTTCCAGCATCGCATGTACGTGGTCAGCACCGACGCCGCTAACCCGCTCGAAGGTGAGTGGACCGAACCCAAGCAGATCGACACCGGCATGGATACCTTCTGTCTGGATGCCACAACGTTTACCCATAAAGACCAACTCTACTACGTCTGGGCACAAAAGCAGAACGGCATTCCGGGTAACTCCAATCTGTATATCGCCCCGATGGACACACCCGATGCCATCGCCGGCGAACCGGTACTGCTGACCATCCCCGAGCTGGAGTGGGAAACCCGTGGCTTTATGGTCAACGAAGGGCCCGCCG
>NZ_DGMV01000060.1:127338-128825 GCF_002388575.1 Marinimicrobium sp. UBA4509 | reverse complement strand
CAACGAAGGGCCCGCCGTACTGATTCGCAATGGCCGTATATTCATCACCTACTCCGGTAGCGCCACCGACGAAAATTATTGTATGGGTGTCATCTGGGCGGACCAGGACGCTGATCTGCTGGATCCAAAAAGCTGGACCAAATCCCAGAAGCCGGTGTTCCAGAGCGATATGGACAATGCCATTTACGGCCCGGGCCATAACAGCTTCACCGTCGCCGAAGACGGTAAGACCGATATGCTCGTGTACCACGCCCGGACCTACACCGAAATCGAAGGGGACCCGCTGTGGAATCCGGATCGCCATACCTTCATTAAACCCATCAAATACGATGCGGACGGCTTCCCGGTATTTGGTAAGCCCTCCATGGTGGACTGACCACCAACCGACTTACGGACCATGAGGTAACACCATGAACGTTAAACACTGGTTAAAAGGCATTGTTGTGTCGCTGGCAGCACTGAGCGCTGTGGGGTGTCAGGCCCAAAAGCAGGTCAGCATTCATGACCCGGTTATGGCAAAAGAGGGCGATCAGTACTACCTGTTCAGTACCGGCCCCGGTATCACCATTTACAACTCCGAGGACATGGTGAACTGGGAGCGTCAGGGGCGTGCTTTTGAAGGCGAGCCCGACTGGGCCAGAGAGGTGGCACCGGAGTTTAATGGCCACTTGTGGGCGCCGGACATCATCTATAACGAAGACACGGAGCAGTGGTACCTGTACTACTCCGTCTCCGCCTTCGGGAAGAACACCTCCGGTATGGGTGTCACTACCACCAAGACCCTAAACCCCGAGTCGGACGATTACGGCTGGGAAGACCAGGGCCTGGTGTTGCAGTCGGTACCCAACCGGGACATGTGGAACGCCATTGACCCCAACGTCATCGTGGATGAAAAGGGCGATGCCTGGTTCAGCTTCGGCTCCTTCTGGGGCGGCATGAAAATGTTCAAACTGAATGAAGATTGGACGGCACCGGCCGAGCCACAGGAGTGGTACACCATTTCCAAGCGCGATCGCTCCATTCTGGTGGATGACACCCAGGCGGGCCCGGCCCAAATTGAAGGGCCGTTTATTTTCAAAAAGGGCGACTACTATTATCAGTTCGTCTCCTGGGGCCTGTGCTGCCGGGGCGCCGATAGCACTTACCATATGGTGGTCGGCCGCTCAAAAGATGTGACGGGTCCTTATCTGGATAAAACCGGTAAGCCAATGAATGAGGGCGGCGGCACCATCATTCTGAAAGGGAATGAAGACTGGTATGGCTTGGGTCATAACAGTGCCTACACCTTCGATGGTAAAGACTACCTGGTATTTCACGCCTATGAAGCCGCAGACGAAGGCCTGCAAAAACTGAAGATCGCCGAAATCGAGTGGACCGAAGATGGTTGGCCCGAAATCGATCCGGCGGTATTGAATGAATACCAGAGCGTGTTGATCGAAGAGTAAAGCGTGTAACGATAACGGCGGATGCGGAGCATGCCGCCGTGC
>NZ_DGMV01000060.1:124639-127161 GCF_002388575.1 Marinimicrobium sp. UBA4509 | reverse complement strand
CCGCATCCGCCGTAACCCAACTCTCCGCATCCCCCGTCACCTCCCCGAAAAACACCAGACCAACGACTGGCAACCACCATGAAAAAAATCCTCCCAGCCCTACTGACTGCCACCTTCGCCCTCGGCTGCACCCAAACCACCGATCGGGCCGAACCGCAACAAACCGGCGTCGACACCTTCCCGCTCACCCAGGTCCGCCTGCTCGACGGCAGCCCTTTCAAGCGCGCCGAACAGACCAACCTGCGGTACGTTTACGCCATGGACCCGGACCGACTGCTCGCGCCCTACCTGCGCGAAGCGGGGCTGGAGCCGAAAAAAAGCACCTACGGCAACTGGGAAGGCTCCGGGTTGGATGGCCACATAGGTGGTCACTACCTGACGTCGTTGGCGCTAGCCTACGCATCCACGGGCGATGGTGAAGCCCTGCGTCGCCTGGATTATATGCTGGACGAACTTCAGCGCGCCCAGCAGGCCAATGGCAATGGTTACCTCGGCGGTGTGCCGGGCAGCAAAGCCTTGTGGGAAGAAATTGAGCGGGGCGAGATTGACGCCGACCTGTTCGCACTGAATGGCAAGTGGGTGCCCTGGTACAACGTGCACAAGGTCTACGCCGGCTTGCGCGATGCGTATCTGATTGCGGGCCGCGAACAGGCGTTGGACATGCTGATTGAGTTGTCGGACTGGACCATCGACCTGGTGGACGGTCTGAGTGATGAGCAGATTCAGGCTATGTTACGCAGTGAACACGGCGGCATGAACGAAGTGTTTGCCGACCTGGCGGACATTACCGGGGAAGAAAAATACCTGCGTCTGGCGAAACAGTTTTCCCATGAGCAGATTCTGGACCCGCTGCTGCAACATCAGGATGAACTGAATGGTCTGCACGCCAACACCCAGATCCCGAAAGTGGTGGGCTACCAGCGAGTCGCCGAAGTATCGGGCGACCCGGAATGGTCTGAGGCGGCGGATTACTTCTGGCGTACGGTGGTGTACGAACGTTCCGTGGCCATCGGTGGCAACAGCGTGCGTGAGCACTTCCATCCGACCGATGATTTCAGCTCCATGGTCAGCGATCGGGAAGGGCCGGAAACCTGTAACACCTACAACATGCTCAAGCTCTCCAGGCTGCTGTACGACGATGCCGCCGAGCTGGAATACATCGACTACTACGAGCGGGCACTGTACAACCACATCCTGTCCAGTCAGCACCCGGATCACGGCGGCCTGGTGTATTTCACGCCGATGCGTCCGGGGCACTACCGGATGTACTCCCAGCCGGAACAGGCCATGTGGTGTTGTGTCGGTTCGGGGATTGAAAACCACTTCAAATACGGCGAACTGATTTACGCCCACAACGATCGGGATCTCTACGTCAATCTTTTCATCCCGTCCCGTCTGACCTGGGAGCAGGCCGGTATCACCCTGGCCCAAGAAACCGCCTTCCCCGATACCGACGTGACCGAGCTGACGCTGGAAAAAGGCGAGGGCCGTTTTGCCCTGAAGTTGCGCTATCCCGTCTGGGTTGAGCCCGGTGCGCTGGAGGTGTCCATCAATGGTGAACGTGTAGAGACCAAGGCCTCTCCCGGTGAGTATGTCAGCATCGAACGGAACTGGCAGGCGGGCGATAAAGTCCGGGTTACCCTGCCCATGACCACCCGGTTGGAGCAGCTGCCGGACGGTTCGGATTATTACGCCGTACTTCATGGCCCCATCGTGTTAGCCGCCAAAACCGATGTGATTCAAAATGAGAAACTGAACTTCCTCAGCGATGACAGCCGCATGGGACATATCGCCGATGGCGCTCTCTGCCCACCCGAGGCGACACCGGTGATGGTCAGCGAGCCAGAGGCGTTTCTGGAACAGTTGTCGCCGGTACCGGGTCAGCCGATGATCTTCCGTGCCAGCGCCGGGCTGGACGTGGCCGACCAGGACAGCGTGGATCTGATACCCTTCTATCGCGTGCACGACAGCCGCTACACCATCTACTGGCCCCAGGCCAATGGCGACCAGAGCGAAGCGCGGATGAAAGCCGAGCGGGAGCGCCTGGCGTTGGACGCGCTGACCATTGATGCAGTGGCACCGGGAGAGCAACAGCCGGAGTCGGACCACTTCTTCAAGGGTGAGAATACCGAGGCGGGCGTTCATCTCGGGCGCCACTGGCGCCACGCGTCCGGTTGGTTCAGCTACGAGCTGCGCGATCCCCAGCGCCAAGCCAAGTTCTTACGCATCACCTACTTCGGGGGCGATGCCGGTCGCTCATTCGATATTCTGATCAATGGCCAGACATTGGCCGAAGTGACCTTACCGGAAGGGAAGGGCGCGGATTTCTATCATGTGGACTACGAGCTGCCAGTGGCGTGGGTCCGTGAAGCCGAAGAGGGCGTACTGACCCTCAAATTCGAAGCCAAGCCCGGCTCCATAGCCGGCGGCATCTACGGCGTCCGCCTGCTGCGCGATAAACCTTGAAGGCTTCGGTAACGGCGGATGCGGCTTCCCAGTGTATGCGTAGGGCGGATAAGCGC
>NZ_DGMV01000060.1:118886-124542 GCF_002388575.1 Marinimicrobium sp. UBA4509 | reverse complement strand
GTAGGGCGGATAAGCGCGAAGCGCGCATCCGCCGTTACCACGCCCCGAATCTCCCAAGCTGCGCAGGGCGGATCGGTCCGACGCATCGGAGGCCAACGGCCGCATCCGCCGTTACCCAACCCATGCATCCATCGTTCACACATTGGCTCCCGTAGGGTGGATAAGGGGCGAAGCCCCGTCATCCACCGACTTAAACCGGAGCGAACCTACCAAGGCAACACCTGCCCATTCGAATGCCAAAAGGTCCCGGTATTTTCCAGACTCAGCTCATCAATCCGCTGCACCAACCGCTGGGCAGCCTCATCCGGCGTGATATCCCCGTGACCACCAATCATTTCGGTGCCCACCAGACCGGGGTGCAAGATGGCTACCGCCACCTCCTGTTTCTTCAGATCTTCCGCCAGCGACTTGCCCGCCGCGTTTAACGCCGCCTTGGACATCCGGTAACCGTAGCGACCGCCGCTGGTATTGTCCGCGATGGACCCCATCCGGCTGGTGATCAATGCGACCTTGCCGCCCTTGGCCAACTGCTTGTGCAGGGCATTGGTCACCAAAAGCGGTGCCAGCGCATTGGTTTCGAACTGGTCCCGGATACTGTCGACGTTCAAACGCCCCAACTGTTCGTCCCGCAGGATACCGGCGTTGTTGATCAAAAGGTCGATCGATACCCCTTCAAGGGCCGCGACCAGCGTCTCGACGCCTTTGGGGTCGGCCACATCCACCCCATCAATAATAGTGGCCCCGCTGTTGGCCAGGGCATCCGAAGCCTGGCGACAGGCGGCGTACACCTTGTCCCCCCGGGCAATAAACCGTTTCACAAAGGACAGGCCAATACCGCGGTTGGCGCCGGTGATTACCACAGTCTTGCTCATTGGGAGAACCTCCGTTTTTTGAGTGGGAAATGAAGGGATGGGGGGTAAATACCGGGTTTCAACCCCGAGGAGGGAGGTTGATGGTTCTATTTAACATATATATAGGAAGGCTGGATGCCAAAATGGCGACCTGGAGGGATATGTTTGAGCGGACATGACCTGAACCCCACCTTAATTATCATATATATTATGATGAAATATGCGTTATATGGGGTCCGAGGATAAATTATCTGTGGTATATCAAAAGTATTTGCCTTAAATGCCCCAAAATAGAGCGATAAATGTATGATAAAAGGGTTGCTAGGCTTATTGTCATACGATAGTATTGTTTTGCTCCGTTATTAAAAATAACCAGTACTTGGGAGCGAGCCGGACCATATCGGCAGTTCTCAGGTGCGACTATGAAACCCGCAGGAGAGTTGCAATTATGTTTAAGCGTTCCCTACTAAGCCGCAGTATCGCTGCGTCCATCGCCCTGGCTGGCCTGCCCATGCTGGCTCAAGCCCAAGACACCCAAGACGAGCCTCTGCTAGAAGAAGTCGTTGTTACCGGTATTCGTGCAAGCTTGAACAAAGCCATTGATATCAAACGCGAATCCATGGATGTCATGGACTCCATCGTGGCAGAAGATATCGGTAAGCTGCCGGATAACAACGTGGTTGAGTCTCTCCAGCGTGTAGCTGGTGTTCAGGTTACGGATCGTGCCGGTGGTGAAACCAACGTGGTCAGTATCCGCGGTCTTACTGATGTGAGCACCACGGTAAACGGTCGTACCATCTTCACAGCTTCTGGCCGTGCTGTTGCGCTGGCGGATATCCCCTCTACTCTGGTTTCACGAGTTGATGTGGTCAAGAACCGCTCAGCGGAAACCTACGAAAACGGTATTGCCGGCCAGATTGACGTGCACACCTTCCGTCCGTTTGATTTCGACGGCTCTCGCGTATCGGTTTCTGCTCGTGGCATTTACTTGGAAGAAGCTGAAGAAGTGAACCCGACCATCAGTGCGCTTTTCAGCGATCGGTGGGATACCGCAGCGGGGGAGTTTGGTGCACTTGTTAACGTGTCCTATAGTGAAACCAAATATCGTGACCAGTCCACTACGCCGGGGGCTCAAATACCATTTATTGCCCAAGGTCGAGATCTTCCAGATGACCCAAACATCCTTGATGCGAACGGTAATGTTGTAGATCAGCGTTATGTAGATCTACAGCGTATTTTTCCGACTCGTCCTGGCGTGCAGGAAAATCCAATTTGGACCGCTGGTTTAGAGAATGGCTTGCCGACCGCGCAGGGGTCAACATTGGATATAAACGGTGATCCTGCAGAATACTACATTTCCCGTGACGCGATGTTCATGTCGGACTTCACCGGCGAGCGTGAACGCCCCGCTGCCAATGTGTCTTTTCAGTTCGCGCCGAATGACCGTAGCGAGTACACCTTTGAAGCGTTCTACAATGGTTACCGTAACGAAGGTTTCAACTCATTAAACTTTGCCTTTGTAGATTGGTGGGGCAGCCTTGGTGGGTTGAGCGATGACGTGACTGATACCTTTGAGCTGTATGAAGGAACCAACGTCATCAAAGAGCGTACCATTCGTGATGGTTTCACCTTTGGTAGCGGTGACTACTCAACCGGAAAAACCGACTCTTATGTTTACGCTCTGGGCGGTGACTGGGAGCTGACCGATAAGCTCAACCTGAAGTCTGAACTGGTGTACCAGGACAGTGAGTTTGAGTCCAGCTTCATTGCGATGCGCAGCACCAATGTTCGCTATGAAACCTACGCCAACTTCAGCAATAACCCGAGCATTGAGTTCCGGGACAACCCGGCCACTCCGGATGTTGATGAAGGCGATCAAAGCGACATTTCCCAGTTCGCCATGGCGGAAATGTACGATAGTGGAGAGCGCAACGAGGGTTCTGCAGTTACCTTTACCGCCGATGCCGAGTACTTCACTGACGGCGCGTTCTTCAAGAAGATCGATTTTGGTATCCGTCACGACGTGCGCGATGCCACCGAGTACGCACGTACTCAGGACGCTGCACCTTGTGATGTCGTAAACACCACTGGCGATGCGGCTAACTGCCAGTTCTCTACTTATGAAGATGATGGCATTGCGTACATCAACAGTGGCTTTATGGATGCGCTGGACGTGCCTCGCACTTGGGCGGTGGTTGATGGCCCTTACCTTAAGGCAAACCGTGATTACTTCACTGGTCTCTACGGTCTGGATGCCAATGATCCGCTGCTGGAAGAGTTTGCCATCGAGGAGACCAACACCGCACTGTACGTCGATGCGGAGTTTGAGACCGAAATCGCTGGTAAGCGTCTCGATGGTCAGGTTGGCCTCCGCTACGTTGATGTGACCACCGATACCGTCTTTACCGATCAGGTGGACTTCTCTGAAACCGAGGGCAGCACAGACAACCAGGAGCTTCTGAGCTTCTTGTCTCTGCGCTACAACCTTACTGATGAGCTGATCGCGCGCTTTAACTACGGTGAAACGCTGCGTATGCCCGGATTTGGGGACCTGAATCCGACCATCAACTACTTCGACGATATCACCAACATTGGTTATGGTACTGCGACTGGCGGCAACGCCGACTTGCAGCCGACCACTTCCCAGAACTACGACTTGTCTCTGGAGTGGTACTTCGGTGATGCCAGCAATGCCTACGTAACTCTGTTCCAGCGCGACATCGAAGGCCTGGTTGTTGGTTTCCGTAACCGAGTGAACCGCCAGATTGAAGGTTATGAAACAGATACTTTCATTCTGTCTCAGCCGGATAATGCTTCAGATGGTGAGCTGTCAGGTGTGGAAATCGGGTTCAACTACTTCCCCGAGAACCTCGAAGGCTACTGGGACGGTCTGGGTGTCCAGTCCAGTTTCACCTTCCTGGATTCGGAGCAGGTTAACCCGGTTACTAACAGCGAAGGTGAAGTGACCAGCTACGAAGTGGGTCCGATGTTTGGTGTGTCTGACACCTCCTACAGCGTAGCGGTGGCTTACGAGCGCGATACTTTTGACGCCCGTCTGGCTTATGTATGGCGTGAAGACTTCCTCAACAACAATGAGGCCGCTTTGTTCGCCAACCCGCTGGGCGTGTACCGCGACCCGCAGAGCTCTCTGGACTTCCAGTTCAGCTACAACGCAACCGATGAGTTGGTGCTGACTTTTGATGCAACCAACCTGACTGATGAGGTTTACCAGAGCCGTTACGGCAACAGTGATCTGCATACCTTCGGTAACTGGCAGATCAGCCGCACCTTTGCCCTGGGCGCTCGCTACTCCTTCTAAGGAGCGCGAGCAACCATCAAGGTTGCGTACCGTTCAAACCGAACTTGGCCAACCCTCCGGGGTTGGCCTTTTTTTTGTGTCTGGCCTCCCGGCCGCCTGCTGTTATACCATTCACCTTTGACCGCCGACTTTTACCCATTCAGAGGAATCTGATCTATGCCCGTTCAATCCGCCCCGTTCGAAAGTCTTCCCGATGGCCGTGAGGTCACTCAATTCATTTTGCGCAATAGCAAGGGGATGGAAGTCCGCCTGATCAACTACGGCGGCATCATTACCCACCTGTTCGCGCCGGACCGGAACGGCAATGTTGCCGACGTGGTTGTGGGGTTTGATGAACTTGCCCCTTATCTGACGGATTCCCCGTATTTCGGGGCGCTGATTGGCCGCTTTGGCAACCGTATCGCGGGCGGCCAGTTTGAGCTGGACGGCGTTGAGTATCGCCTGGATCAGAACGATGGTGAGAACCATCTGCATGGCGGGGTTGAGGGTTTTGACAAAAAACTCTGGGATGCCGAACCGTTTGAGGATGACCGTGGTGCCGGCGTCCGCCTGAGCCTGGTCAGTCCCGATGGCGATCAGGGGTATCCGGGCAACTTGTCCGTCACCGTGGAGTATTGGCTGACCGATGACAATCAATTGATTACCGACTACCGTGCTACCACGGACAAGGCGACCCCGGTCAACCTGACTCAGCACAGCTATTTCAATCTGGCGGGTAAGGGCACCGTGCGCGACCATCAGCTTACCCTGAACGCGTCAAAGTACACCCCGGTCAGTGACAAATTGATACCGGAAGGGCCTCTGGTTGAGGTGGCCGGTACGGCCTTCGACTTCCGTAAGCCCAAAACCATTGGGGCGGAAATTGACGCGGATGACATTCAGCTAAAGCGCGCCAACGGTGGCTATGATCATAATTTTGTCGTCGACCGTCAGGGTGGGCAGGGTGAGGTGCTTGCCGCGCGGGCCGAAGAGCCGGTTTCCGGGCGTGTGTTGGAGGTCTGGACGGAAGAGCCGTGTTTCCAGCTGTACACCGGCAATTTTCTTGACGGTTCGGTGGAAGGGAAGGGTCAAAAACAGATCCGTCACGGCGCCTTCTGCGTCGAACCGCAGCATTTTCCTGATTCGCCCAATCAGGACCGTTTCCCGTCCACGATTGTGCGTCCGGGAGACACCTACCACACCCGGATGAGCTTCCGTTTTTCTGTTTCCTCGTGAGGCTTGAGAATGAAAAACCTTATACAGTTATCCGGTGTGTTTGGGGGATTGTTGGTTGCTGGTTGTGTTGCACTGCCACAGAACTCTGACGTTGCATTGAACAGTCCGGATGGCAGCGTCCGGGTCAGTGTTTCGCTGAACGCCCAGGGTGCGGCGGAATACCAGGTCTTTCACGACGAGCGAGCCGTGCTCGAGCCGTCGGACCTGGGCATCCGTTTACAGAATGCCGCTTTTGAACAAGGTCTGTCTCTGACGAGCGCATCCGAGCCGG
>NZ_DGMV01000060.1:78610-118799 GCF_002388575.1 Marinimicrobium sp. UBA4509 | reverse complement strand
ACGAGCCGGCACTGGTGGAAGACCACTATGAAATGCACCAGGGCAAACAGCTCGACATTCACTATCAGGCCAACGAGCAGACGCTGCGTTTTGCCAACGCCGAGGGTGAGCCCCTGGTGATTCGTCTGCGCGCCTCCGATGACGGCGTGGCCTTTCGCTACGAATTTCCCGGTGAGGGCGCCAAGCGTTTTGAGCGGGAAATCACCTCGTTCGATTTTCCTGCGTCGGCCAAAGCCTGGATGCAGCGCATGCAGGTGGTCAACACCGGCTTCGAAGGCACCAACCCGGCGTACGAAGAACATTACGAAATGGAAATACCGGTAGGCACCGAGTCTCCCACGGAAGCCGGCTGGGTTTTCCCCGCCCTGTTTCACAGCAATGGCGACTGGGTGTTGCTGAGTGAAGTCGGGATGCAGGGCAATTTTCACGCCTCCCGCCTTCAGCCAGAGTCACCGGAAGGGGAATACCGAATTGGCCTGCCGATGGAAGGGGAGGTGTTCAGCGGGGGCGAGCGACTCGCCCATGACACCGGCGCCTTTCACTCGCCCTGGCGCACCATTACGGTCGGTAGCCTGGCCGATATTACCGCCTCCACCATGGGCACCGATCTGGCGGAACCCTCGGTGATTGCAGACGCCGACTTTGTTGAGCCGGGGATGGCCAGTTGGAGCTGGGGGCTGCTCAAGGATGAATCGATCACCTACGACATTCAGAAGTGGTACATCGACTACGCGGCTGACATGGACTGGGAATACACCCTCGTGGATGTGAACTGGGACCAGAACATCGGCTACGAGCGCATGCAGGAGCTGGTGGACTATGCCGCGTCCAAAGAGGTGGGGTTGATTCTCTGGTACAACTCCGCTGGAGACTGGAATACCGCGCCCTATACCCCGCGAGACAAGCTGTTGACCCGGGAATCCCGGCGCGCGGAGTTCGCCCGTCTGCAGGCAATGGGTGTGCGTGGTGTCAAAGTGGACTTCTTCCCCGGCGACGGACAGTCCGCCATGGCCTACTATCGGGACATGCTGAAGGATGCCGCCGACTTCGAGCTGATGGTCAACCATCACGGCTCCACCCTGCCGCGCGGCATTCAGCGGACTTTCCCGAACATGATGACCATGGAGTCGGTACACGGCATGGAGATGGTGACGTTCTTTCAGGAAACCGCCGATAAAGAACCCAGCCACGCGGCCATGCTGCCCTTTGCCCGCAACGTGTTTGACCCCATGGACTATACGCCCACGGCCTTCAATCATCTGCACAATCCAAAGGTGACCCGCAAGAGCCGAAACGGCATGCAATTGGCGATGCCGGTGGTCTTCGTGTCCGGGCAGACGCACATCGTGGAGACGCCGGACGGCATGGCGAAGGTGCCCGAGTATGTCAGGGCGTTTTTGCGTGATCTTCCCGTAGTGTGGGACGAGTCCCGCCTGCTGACGGGCTATCCGGGTAAGCATGCGGTTTTTGCCCGGCGCTCTGGCGAGCGCTGGTATATTGCCGGTCTCAACGGCGATAGCGAGCCGAAGTCTCTGGAATTGGACCTGTCCTTTATTGGCGGTGCGGAAGGCACCCTGATCACGGACGGGAACGAGCCCCGATCCTTTGAGCAACGCGCCGTGGAAGCCGGCCCGCTTGAGCTGACCCTGGCACCCGCCGGTGGGTTCGTGGCGGTTTTCGAGTAGGTTTTTCCGCTATTGGTAGTATAAATTATTATAGTATAAACTGTGTGCTTCATCCCGCCCGGCACTGCCGGGCCGGGTTGGCAGGAGAGAGCCGGCGCTAGTGTACCCCGTCACTAATACCGGTCCGTCAAATAAGAGGTGCACAATGAAACACGTTATTACTGGTTGGAGCCGATCGATGGCTCTGATCGCTCTGGCACTGGCCACCCTGGCCGGCTGCGCCACTCAGGGCGACTCCAATTCATCCTCCACCGCCGAGCGCGATGGGACCTTTACCAACCCGCTGTTCCCCAATGGCGCGGACCCCTGGCTGGAATACTGGGACGGTAACTACTACCTGACCACCACCACCTGGACCGCTGAGCTGGTGATGCGCAAGTCTCCGACCCTGGCGGGCCTGGCGGATGCAACCCCGGTCAACATCTGGTCCGATACCGACCCGAAACGCAACGCCAACTTCTGGGCGTTTGAGTTTCACCGTCTGAAGGGCCCCAACGGCTATCGCTGGTACGTCATGTACACCGCTGGTCAGGACGGCACTCTGGATCACCAGCACCTGAACGTGCTTGAGAGTGTGGGAGACGACCCCATGGGCCCCTACGAGTACAAGGCGCCGATCATGCCTGACCAGTGGAACATCGATGGTACCTACCTCAAGCAAGACGGCAAACTGTACCTGCTGTACTCCCAGTGGCACGGTGACGAACAGTTGAACCTGATCACCGAAATGGAAAACCCCTGGACCCTGAAGGAAGGTTCCCCCAAGACCGTTATTACCCGCCCCGAGCTGGACTGGGAAATCAGCGGCCGTAAGGTGACCGAGGCGGCGCAGATTCTTCAGCGCAATGGCCGTACCTTCATGATCTATTCTGCCAGCTACTGCAATACCCCGGACTACAAGCTGGGTATGCTCGAGTTGGTGGGCGATAACCCCCTCAACGCGGATCACTGGAAGCAGTATCCGGAGCCAGTGTTCCAGCGCGGCAATGGCGTCTACGGCCCCGGTCACAACGGCTTCTTCCCCTCGCCGGACGGCACCGAAGACTGGCTGGTGTATCACGGTAATTCCTCCGTTGAGCACGGTTGCAGCTCCACTCGCTCCCTGCGCGCCCAGAAGTTCACCTGGAACGAGGATGGCACCCCGAATTTTGGAGAGCCCATTCCCGAAGGTCAGCCGGTACAGCGCCCCTCGGGTGAAAATGGTCCGCTGGTAACCCGTATTCAGGGGCAGCACTTCCAGATCGTGAATGCCACCACCGACCTGTGCCTGGATATCGCCACCGCACCGGAAGACAACCGCACCCGCCAGGCGGCCTGTAACCCCAACAACGGTCAGTGGGTCATTGACCCGGTCACCGATGGTTATTTCCGTATCGCCAACAACCACGACAGCAAGTTTCTGGAAGTGGAAAACTGCAGCACCGGCGACAATGCTCGGGTACAGCAGGCCGCCTGGCGCAACAACGCCTGCCAGGAATGGAGCCTTGAGACGGGTGATGGTGGCCACAGCGTGATCACCAACCGGGCTACTGGCAAGCCGCTGGCGGTCGCCGGTTGTTCGGCCAATGAAAATCAGTCGGTTCTGCAGCAGAGTGAAGACAGCGTATGCAAGCAGTGGCGCCTGCAACCGATGAATGAAGTGGCCATCATCAGTGAGCAGAGCGGTCGTGTGGTCAGCGTCGCCGGCGATGATGCCAACGTCGAGCAGCACGCCTGGACCTATGGCGACCACCAGAAGTGGCGGTTCAAGCCCACCGATTCCGGTTACTTTGAGCTGAGCCCGAGCAGTGCCGATGATCAGTGTCTGGCGGTGACTGACGAAGCGGTCGTTCCCGGTGCCAATCTGGAAGTGGATGAGTGCGGCTCCAAAACCAGCCAGTGGGGCATCAAGTTCCTCGAGGGTGGTGCAGTCAGCCTGGTGAACCGCTATACCACTGAGGTGGTGGATGTGGCCAACTGCGGCCTGGCCGATGGTACCAATCTGGCCCTCGGCCCCGACCTGGAAAACCGCTGCCAGCGCTTCCATCTGCGTGCGGCGAACTGATTCACTGACGGCACCGCGCAGCGGTGCCAAGCCCTCCCGTAGGTCGGATTAGGCCAAAGGCCGTAATTCGACAGACTCTCAAGGTTTGCAGCTCATTGTCGGATTACGGCCTTTGGCCTAATCCGACCTACCAAGGGGTTGCACTTCTTTTATATTATACTATAATACCAACTATCCAAAGGCGAGCGGGAAATTGGGCCCGTTTGCCGGAGTGACGGTAATCTCTCCTCCAACGACATTACCGGGGTTCATTTGGATTCTCCTTAAGGCTTGGGAATCGCTGAAGTTGACAGGCAGTTCAGTGGTTTCGTGTCTCTCACTCGATGTTGGTTGATATCGAGGTCTCCCTCGCCTCTGTACCGAAAGGTCCAGAGGCTTTTTTTATGGAAGAAAAATCTTTCATAATGTAGTATTATCTGATAATCCCTTTATTGAACTTTGTTGACTAACACGCTACCTTTGCAGGCTTAACGTCAAACCTTAATAACATGGATCCCTGCTATGGCCGTATTTGAACGCAACTTCAACCTTTCCCAGCGTATGACGCAGGAGCTGGGCAAGGCTATCGTGTGCGGTGTTTACCCCAAGGATGAAAGCCTGCCGACCGAGGCGGAGCTGTGTGAACAGTTTGGCGTGAGCCGCACGGCGGTGCGCGAGGCGGTCAAAATGCTCTCGGCCAAGGGGTTGATCTCCAGCCGCCCCCGACAGGGCATACGGATTCTGCCCGAGCAGGAGTGGAACATCTTTGATTCGGACCTGCTGCGCTGGTCTTTGGAAGGTAACCCCTCGCTGCGGGTGCTGCGTGAGTTTCTGCAGATGCGCATTGCCATCGAGCCGGAAGCGGCGTCGCTGGCGGCCCGGTTTGCCGACGATGCGGCCATTGATGCGATCGGCGAGGCGCTCGAAGGGATGCGCGATGCCAAGACCAAGCCGGAAGAGGGGCTTCAGGCGGACATCAATTTTCACGTCAGTATCCTGTTCGCGAGCAAGAACCGCTTCTACATTCGCCTGCGTGACTTCATTCAGACCGCGCTGAACGTCAGTATTCGCCACACCAACGTGATCAAGGGCGACCAGGACGCGATCATCGATGACCATGCGAAGGTCTATAACGCTATCCGCAACCGCAACCCGGAGCGGGCCAAGGCGGCCATGCTGCTGCTGATTGACGAGGCGCTGACCTTTATTGAGGAAGAGCTGGCCGAGGCCGGCGAAACCATCCCCGAGCCGCGCTGAGCTAGGCCGCTCCTACACGACCAATTCTGGGGCGTTAGTGGCAAACTGTGCTAAGATGCGCGCAGTTTGAGAATCCACGAGGCCCCGTGCCATGCACTGTCCTTTCTGCGGCGCTGAAGATACCAAAGTTGTCGATTCCCGCCTGGTGGCCGAAGGCGATCAGGTTCGTCGGCGCCGGCAATGCCTGTCCTGCAATGAGCGGTTTACTACCTACGAGGTGGCCGAGCTGGTGATGCCCCGCATCATCAAGCAGGACGGTACCCGTGAGCCTTTTGATGAAGCCAAACTTCGGGCCGGCCTGCTGCGGGCACTGGAGAAGCGCCCGGTGAGCATCGAATCGATCGAGTCGGCCATCAACCAGATCAAGCACTTTCTCCAGGCCACCGGCGAGCGCGAAGTTCCCTCGCTGAAGGTGGGGGAAAAAGTCATGGAAGAGCTGCGTAAGCTCGACGAAGTGGCCTATGTGCGCTTCGCCTCCGTATACCGTCGCTTCAAGGACCTCAACGAATTCCGCGAGGAGATCGATCGCCTGGAGCGTCACGAGCCTGAGTTCCAGGAGCCAAAGGCCCACGAACCTCAAGACAAAGTTTAACCGCATGCCCCTATCGGACCTCGACAGCCAGATGATGGCGCGCGCCCTGCGTTTGGCTGAGCGCGGCCTGTACACCACCACGCCCAATCCACGGGTGGGCTGCGTGATCGCCCTCAAGGGTGAACCAATCGCCGAGGGTTGGCACCGGCGGGCGGGCGAGGCCCACGCCGAAGTCAATGCCCTGGCGGACGCCGGTGCACGGGCGCAGGGGGCAACGGCTTATGTCACCCTGGAGCCTTGCAATCATACCGGTCGCACCGGCCCCTGCAGTCAGGCGCTGATCGATGCGGGTATTACCCGGGTGGTTTTCGGGATGGAGGACCCCAACCCGAAAGTCGCCGGAGAGGGACTGGAGCGGCTGCGTGCCGCCGGTGTTGAGGTGGACGGTCCGCTGCTGGAAGAGGAGATCCGGGCGCTGAATCCGGGCTTTATCAAGCGCATGGAGCGCGGTCTGCCCTGGGTGCGCTGCAAATTGGCCATGAGCCTGGATGGTCGCACCGCCATGGCCAGTGGCGAAAGCAAGTGGGTGACCGGCCGCCGGGCCCGGGAAGACGTGCAGCGCCTGCGCGCCCGCAGTTGCGTGATCATCAGTGGTATCGATACCGTGCTGATAGACCAGGCCGCACTGACCGTGCGTGCGGACGAATTGAAACTGGATGACGCGGCGGCGATTGCCGAGCGCCAACCGCTGCGGGTGGTCCTCGACTCCCGGGGCCGAATGACCCCCGATGCCCCGCTGCTTCAGCATCCGGGGCCGGTACTGCTGGTTCATGGTGGTGACGTCGCCGATACCGGCTGGCCGGCGCAGGTGGAAACCCTCGAGCTGGCGGGCCGTGACGGACGCATTGACCTGACCGCGCTCCTGCGCGAGCTGGCCCGGCGGGAGTACAACGAAGTATTGGTGGAGTCCGGGGCGACCCTGGCGGGTGCGTTTCTGGGGCAGGGGCTGCTCGATGAGATGATCGTCTATATGGCACCCAAGCTGCTCGGCAGCAACGCCCGACCCTTGTTCCAGTTGCCATTGGATTCCATGGCGGCCCAGTTGCCGCTGAAAATTCACGACATCCGGGCCGTGGGCCACGATTGGCGCATTACCGCCAGCCCGGATCCGGAGGGTTGATAGGCAGAGCCCAGTCCAGAGTTTGCGTAGGTCGGATTAGCACGCAGTGCGTAATCCGACTATTGACGCTCTGACGCACCTTTGTCGGATTACGCGCTATGCGCTAATCCGACCTACGTATTGAGAAGCAAACTATGTTTACGGGAATTATCGAAGCCAAAGGCCGCGTCGCCCGCCTCGAACCCAAAGGCGGCGATCTGCGCCTGTTGATCGAAACCGGCGATCTGCCTTTGGCGGACGTCCAGTTGGGCGACTCCATTGCCACCAACGGCGTCTGCCTGACCGTGGTGGACCTGCCGGGCAGCGGCTACTGGGCCGATGTGTCCGGGGAAACCCTGGCATACACCACCATTGGCCAGTGGGCCACCGGCCAACCGGTGAATCTGGAGAAGGCCCTGACGCCCACCACGCGCCTGGGTGGGCACATCGTCAGCGGCCACGTCGATGGGGTCGGGGAGGTGGTCGAACGCCACGGGGATGCCCGCTCCGAGCGCTTTCGCATCAAGGCGCCGGACAACCTGGCCAAATACATTGCCCATAAGGGCTCAATCACTGTGGACGGCACCAGTCTCACGGTGAACAAGGTCGAGGGGGCGGAGTTCGAGTTGAATATTGTCCCGCACACCCTAAAGTGGACCATCATGGACAGCTACCAGCCCGGCACCCGGGTCAACCTGGAGGTGGATGTGCTGGCACGCTACCTGGAACGGCTATTATTGGGAGAGAAGGCCGCCGACACGAGCGGCGGTGTCACCCTGGATTTTCTCGCCGAGCACGGCTTCACCGGCCGTTGAATGGCAGACGCCGGGCCATTGGCCCGGCTACTGATTGAAGGCACCTCTTTTAACGAAGGTCATTATGGAACTGAACACGCCGGAAGAACTGATTGACGACCTGCGTCACGGCAAGATGATCATCCTGATGGATGACGAAGATCGCGAGAATGAAGGCGACCTGATCATGGTGGCCGATCAGGTGCGGGCGGAGGACATCAACTTCATGTCCACCCACGCCCGGGGCCTGATCTGCCTGACCCTGACTCCGGAGCGCTGCCAGCAACTGGGCCTGCCCCTGATGGTTTCGGATAATCAGGCCCGCTATTCCACCAACTTCACCGTCTCCATCGAGGCGGCGGAGGGGGTCACGACCGGCATTTCGGCGGCGGACCGGGCGCGCACCGTGCGGGTGGCGGTCAGTGCCGACGCCAAGCCCCGGGATATTGTTCAACCCGGGCATATCTTTCCGATCATGGCCCAGCCCGGTGGCGTGATGAGCCGCGCCGGGCACACCGAAGCCGGCTGCGATCTGGCCCGCCTGGCGGGATTTGAGCCGGCGGCGGTGATTGTCGAGATCATGAATGCCGATGGCTCCATGGCCCGCCGCCCGGACCTGGAAGCCTTTGCCCAGACACACAACCTGAAAATCGGTACCATAGCGGACCTGATTCACTACCGCTCGGTAAAGGAAAAAACCGTCGAGTGCATCAACCGTCGCCAGGTGGACACCGAGTACGGCCCCTTTGAGCTGCGCACCTATCGCGATCTGGCCCGGGGTGACCTGCATTTTGTCATGCTCAAAGGGCATGTCGATCCGGCGGAGCCCACCTTGGTGCGGGTTCATGTCATGGACGTGGCGAAGGACCTGATTGGTCTCAAGCGCCCCGGCGATGCCGGCAAGCACTCCTGGAATTACCGCGATGCGCTGAAAACCATCAGCGAGGCCGGGCAGGGGGTGCTGGTGCTGATCTGTCACGACGAAAGCACCGCCCAGGTAGAAGAGAGCATCGACTGGATGCTCTCCGGTAAACAGCCGGTGCGCAGCCCGGATCAGGTGTACAAACAGGTGGGTACCGGCTCCCAGATCCTGCGGGATCTGGGGGTGCGCAAGATGCGCCTGATGTCGGCGCCCATGCGCTTTACCGCCCTGTCCGGGTTCGACCTGGAAATTGTTGAACATCTCGAGCCGGGCAGCCAGTAGGGCAGCCGGGCCGGAACACGATCAATCGATTGAAGAAAGAGAATCCTCTATGAGTCAGATCAAGGTTATTGAAGGCGATTTCGCCGCAAGCGAAGGCCGCTACGCATTGTTGGTCAGCCGCTGGAACAGTTTTGTGGTCGAAAGCCTGAAAGAGGGCGCGCTGGACACCCTGCGTCGCCACGGTATCAAGGACGATCAGGTCACCATCTACTACGCCCCCGGCGCGTTTGAGTTCCCGTTGGCCGCCCAGCGCATTGCCGCCAAGGGTGAGTTCGACGCGATCATCGCCCTGGGTGCGGTCATTCGCGGTGGTACGCCGCACTTCGATTACGTCGCCGGTGAATGCACCAAAGGTTTGGCTCAGGTATCCCTGAACGCCAATGTGCCGATCACCTTCGGGGTGCTGACTGTCGACACCATCGAGCAGGCGATTGAGCGCTCCGGTACCAAAGCGGGCAACAAGGGCGTGGAAGCCGCCACGACCGCGCTGGAAATGGTTTCACTGCTGGGAAGAATCTGATCATGGCCGATAGCAAAGCCCCCACACCGGCCGCTCGCCGCAAAGCGCGCCACTACGCCATGCAGGGTCTGTATCAGTGGCAGATGGCCGGCGCGAACCTCAATGCCATCGAGGCGGAGTTTCGCACCGATAACGACATGACCAACGTCGATGTCGACTACTTCCACGAGCTGCTGCACGGTGTGCCGCAGTTTCTGGGCGAAGTGGAAGCGGTATTTACGCCGCACCTGCAGGAGCGCAGCTCCGACGAGCTGGACCCGGTCACCCAGGCCCTGCTTCGCCTGGCCTGCTACGAGTTCAAATACCGGATTGATGTGCCCTATAAAGTGGTCATCAACGAAGCGGTATCCCTGGCGAAAAAGTTCGGCGCGGCAGAGAGCCACAAGTTCATCAACGGCGTGCTCGACAAGGCCGCCAACGATATCCGGGCCATCGAAAAACGCGCCTGATTGCGGTGGGAATCGGTGGATGACGGGGCTTTGCCCCTTATCCACCCTACCATGACCTTGGCACGTTCGTTCCCGTAGGGGCAGAGCGCAGCGAACAAACTGGGCATCCACCATAACTCACCACCACTAAACCTTACTCCAAACCGACTCAAACCATGGGTGAATTCGAACTGATCCGCCACTACTTCCAACAACACAGCGCCGAGTCCACCCCGGCGTCGGTGCTGTTGGGCGTGGGCGACGATGCCGCCTTGCTGCAACCCCCGGCGGGAGAAGCGCTGGCGGTCTCGGTCGATACCCTGGTCAGCGGCGTTCACTTTCCGGACGATGCGCCCGCGGAGGAAATCGCCCAGCGGGCCCTGCGGGTCAACCTCAGCGACCTGGCCGCCATGGGGGCGACGCCGCTCTGGTTTACCCTGGCGCTGACCCTCCCCGAGGCCTCCGATGACTGGCTGCGGGATTTCAGCCGCGGCCTGTTCGAAGTGGCCGAGGCTTATGGTATTTCTCTGGTCGGCGGCGATACCACCAAGGGGCCGCTGACCATTACCGTTCAGGTGATGGGCTCGGTAGCGCCGGGGCTGGCCCTGCGTCGGGACGGCGCCAGTGCCGGGGATTATGTGCTGGTCACCCACACGCTGGGAGACTCTGCCGCGGGCTTGGCGAGCCTGCAAGGGCGTCTGGAAAAGGCGGTCAGTGAGGATGTCAGCGCTTACTTACAGGAGCGCTATTGGCGGCCCACGCCCCGGCTGGAAGCCGCCGCGCAACTCGCGGGTATCGCCAGTGCCGCGCTGGATATCTCCGATGGCCTGCTGGCCGATCTGGGGCATATCTGCGCGGCCAGCGACCTGAGCGCCGAGCTCTTTATCGAAGAACTGCCCCTTTCGCCAGCGCTGCAAAATGCCACCAGTCTGGATCAGGCCCGCCAGTGGGCGCTGACCGGCGGCGATGACTACGAGCTGTGCTTCACGGTACCGGAGAGCCGGATGCCCGAACTGGGCGCCCTGATCGGCACCGGTGCCCTTCAGGCCACCGTAGTGGGTCGCCTTGGAACCGGTAGCGGCGTACACTGCACGCTGCACGGCGAACCCTACGATTCACAACAAAGCGGCTATACCCATTTCTGATGTCCAAGCCTGAATACCCCAGCGTCGCCACCGTCCTGCGCAACCCGGACCACCTGTTTGCCTTTGGTTTTGGCAGTGGCCTGCTGCGTCCGGCCTCCGGTACTTTTGGCACGGTGGCGGCCATTCCCATCTTCTGGTTGATTCAGGACCTGTCCGTACCCATCTATTCACTGTGGCTGATCGTGACCTTCGCCATGGGCGTTTATTGGTGCGAACGCAGCTCCAAGGCGCTGGGGGTGCACGACCACGGTGGTATTGTCTGGGATGAAATGGTCGGCTACTGGCTCACCATGTTCCTGGCGCCGGCCGGCTGGCTGTGGATGCTGCTCGGCTTCGTCCTGTTCCGGATCTTTGATGTGATCAAACCCTGGCCCATCAACTGGCTGGATCGCCGGGTGCACGGCGGCTTTGGCATCATGATCGATGATGTGCTCGCGGCGGTGTATGCCTGGATCATCCTGCAGACCGTGGCTTACTTTATATAGAATGGCGGGCGTCAGCCCACCCGCTCAAGAGGCAATTGCGTGACCATACGCTTCGTAGAATCTTCCAAACTGCCGACCCCCTGGGGCATGTTCACCATGCACGGCTTCTCCGACGATGGAGCGGACAAGGAGCACCTGGTGCTCACCATGGGCGATGTAGGTGACGGCGAACCGGTACTCGCCCGGGTGCACTCCGAGTGCCTGACCGGCGATGCGCTGTTCAGCATGCGTTGCGACTGTGGGCCTCAATTGCAGGCCGCCATGCACAAAATCGCCCTGGAAGGGCGCGGAGTGATTTTCTACCTGCGCCAGGAAGGCCGCGGCATCGGCCTGCTCAACAAAATCCGCGCCTACCACCTGCAGGACTGCGGCGCCGATACCGTGGAAGCCAACGAACGCCTGGGTTTTGGCGCCGATATGCGCGACTACAGCATCCTCAAGCCCATGCTGGAGCACCTGGACATCAAGTCACTCAAACTGATGACCAACAACCCGCGCAAGGTCAAAGCCCTGCGGGAAATGGGCATCACCGTGGCGGAACGCATTTCCCACCAGACCGGGCGCAACCCCCACAACGCCCGCTACCTGGAAACCAAGCGAGGCAAGCTCGGCCATCTGTTCGAAGAGGGCGACGATAGCTGGACCTCCCAGGAACCACCACCCGAGGAAAATTCATGACCATCAAAATCGCCATCAGCGGCGCTTCTGGCCGCATGGGTAAAGCCCTGATCGAAGCCGTCAGCGCCAATGACGACACCCAGCTGAGCGCCGCCATCGAGCGCCCCGAAAGCACCCTGATCGGCGCCGACGCCGGTGAGTTGGCCGGCATCGGCAAGCTGGGCGTAGCCCTCAGCGGCGATCTGGCGGCGGTGATCGACCAGTTCGACGTTCTGATCGACTTCAGCGCCCCTGCCGCCACCTTGAACAACGCCAAACTCTGCGCCGAACATGGCAAAGGTCTGGTCATCGGCACCACCGGTTTTACCGACGAGCAGAAAGCCGAACTGGAAGCGCGGGCCAAAAGCACGGCGCTGTGCATCGCCGCCAACTACAGCACCGGCGTCAACCTGTGCCTGAAGTTGCTCGATATGGCCGCCCGAGTGATGGGTGACGATGTCGATGTGGAAATCTACGAAGCGCACCATCGCCACAAAGTCGACGCGCCCTCGGGCACGGCCCTGCGGATGGGCGAAGTCGTCGCCAACGCCCTGGGGCGCGATCTGAACAAAACCGCCGTGTACGGCCGCGAAGGCCAGACCGGCGCCCGGGATCGCGATACTATCGGCTTTGCCACCGTGCGCGGCGGTGACGTGGTGGGCGATCATACCGTGATGTTCATGGCCGATGGCGAGCGCGTGGAAATCACCCACAAGGCCTCCAGCCGTCAGTCCTTTGCCCGGGGCGCCGTGCGCGCGGCACTGTGGTTGGCGCAGCAAAAGCCCGGACTGTATGACATGCAGGACGTGCTGGATCTGCACTAAGCTTACGATCATGGACGCGGCGCACGAGGCCCATCAATGAGTTGCACCCTGCGCATTCTGACGATGAACACCCACAAGGGCTTCAGCCTGTTCAACCGGCGGTTCATTCTGCCGGAGCTGCGCGAGGCCGTGCGCTCGGTGGGCGCGGATATCGTTTTTCTGCAGGAAGTTCTCGGGGCCCATGAAGGCTGGTCGCGCCGCCTGGGGCATCGCTGGCCCGACGCGGCGCAGTACGAATTTCTGGCCGATACCATCTGGCAGGACTTCGCCTACGGGCGCAACGCCGTCTACCCCAAGGGGCACCACGGCAATGCGCTGCTCAGCAAGTACCCCATCACCCAGTGGGATAATCACGATATTTCCCTGAACCGGTTCGAGCAGCGCGGCATTCTGCACTGCACGCTGGATCTGGTTTCCGAGCCCAAACCCTTGCACGCCATCTGTGTGCACCTGAACCTTCGCGAGCACCATCGCCAGCGTCAGTTGCGTCGGCTGTGTGAACTGGTCAACCGCATACCGGAAGATGAGCCGGTGGTGGTCGCGGGAGATTTCAACGATTGGCGCGGCCGCGCGCAGCGCCTGCTGGCCGAGCAGGCCGGGCTGCGCGAGGTGTTCACCCATGAGTACGGTCGGCCGGCCCGCTCCTTCCCGGCCGCCTGGCCGGTGCTGCGCCTGGACCGAATCTATGTGCGCTCCGCGCGAGGGCATGCGCCGGTGGTGTTACCCCGCAAACCCTGGTCCGGATTGTCGGATCATAAGCCACTACTGGCGGAAATTGAGTTAGAGTGGGAGGATGGTCACTACCGGACGACACCCTGAGGGTGCAATGTCCGCACGTTGACCCCAAACCCTCAAACCAGGGAGTTCCCCCATGTGGCTGCGAGCCGGTTGTGAAATCCAGTTCGATGAAAGTGAGCCCGCACCGTTTATCCTGATGCTGCGCCCGCGCAGCGGCCGACGCCAGTGGGTCGCCCGCGAATCCTACACGCTGATTCCCAGTGTGCCGGTGGAAGAATACACCGACCCCTACGGCAATCTCTGCCAGCGACTGATTTCGCCGCCCGGTAAATTTGTCATTCGTACCTCGGCGGACGTTCTGGCCGACGACACCATCGATGTCGCCCCCGGCGCGCCCTTTGTGGAAGTGCAGAATCTGCCTAATGAAGTGCTGACCTACTTATTGCCCAGTCGCTACTGCGAATCGGATCAGTTCATCCTGATGGGGCGGGAGATCGTTGGCGATGCGATTCCCGGGTACGATCAGGTGGCGCGTATCGAGCAGTGGATTCGCGACCAGTTCATTTATAACGAGGCCGCGCCGCACTTTCAGCTCTCCGCTGCGGACTTCAACCAGATGAGCGAGGGGGTGTGTCGGGACTTCGCGCACCTGGGCATCGCCCTGTGTCGTGGCCTGTGCATTCCGGCGCGCATGGTGGTGGGTTACCTGCATAAACTCGAGCCCATGGATTTCCACGCTTGGTTCGAGGCCTACGTGGGCGGGCGTTGGTACACCTTTGACCCGACCCAGAGCGAGCCTCGGGGTGGTCGGGTCACGGTGGCCTATGGTCGGGATGCGGCGGATGTGGCGATTTTCAGCCAGTTCGGCCCGGCGCTGTACCCCACGCGAATGCACGTTCACGTGGAGCAGCTACCCGGACCACCGGAGTAGGTGCCGAGAAGCCACTGTATACCTGTGTGTTGAGCTTACCATCAAACTAACCAGAGGATAGCGTAATGGGTGAAGATTACCAGTTGGCGTATGCGGGACTTGCGGTGGTGTTGATCACACTGCTGGTCCAGATGTTGGTGGCGAGCTACAGCAAGGCACGACAGCCCGGCGCGGTGCCGGGGAAAATCGATGAGTCGCTCTCGCATCAGTCTTTTGTATTCCGTGCCCACCGCACCTTCATGAATTCCCTGGAAAACCTGCCCTTGTTTTTCGGAACGGTATTTCTGGCTCTGTTTGTCGGTCTGAGCTCAACCTGGCTGGCCGTGACGGTGTGGGTCTACGCATTGGCGCGGATTGCCCACATGGTGCTCTACTACGGGCTGGCGACCGAACGCAATCCCAGCCCGCGCAGCTATTTTTATCTGATTGCTCTGCTGGCCAACGTGGTGCTGCTGGTCAGGTTGCTGCTTCAACTGGCGAACATGGTCTGAACCAAGTAGCCGGTATAACCCACGTAGCAAAGCAACAGCAACCCGCCTTCGATCCGATTGATACGTCCTTGACGGCGGAAGCCATAGCCGAATACGAACAGGGACAATGTCAGAACGGACATGACAAGGACATCGCGGCTCAGCACTTCCGGATCGACCACCATGGGATGAATGGCTCCAGCAATACCCACCACCGCCAGAGTGTTGAACAGGTTGGAGCCAATCACATTGCCCAGCGCCAGGTCGTGCTCGCCCTTGCGCACCGCAACCAGAGATGAGGCCAGCTCGGGCAGCGATGTGCCGATGGCCACAATCGTCAAACCGATGATCACATCACTCACACCCAATGCCTGGGCAATATCGACGGCACCCCAGACCAGCAAGCGGGAGCTGGCCACCAGCAACACCAGGCCTATAAACAGCCACATCAACGAGCGGGGCAGGGGCATAGGGTGAGCCTGAAGCTCCGCGTCCACTTCGCCACCGAGCATATCGCCTTTGCCGCGCATACCCTGCCAGATGCTCCAGCCCATGGTGGCGGCAAATACCAACAGTAGAAGGCTGGCATCCAGCCGACCAATGTGGAGATCCCACACCAACCATGCGCTGAAAGCGGTAATCAGTGTGAGGATGGGCAATTCTTTGCGCAGGATCTGGGAGTGAACAGCGATGGGGCTGATCACCGCGGTCAAGCCTAGAATCAGGGCGATATTGGTGATGTTGGAGCCGTAGGCATTACCCAGGGCAAGCCCCGGACTACCCTGACTCGCCGCCAACGCCGAGACCACCATTTCCGGAGCGGAGGTGCCAAAGCCGATGATTACCATGCCGATCAGCAGCGGTGGCATTCCCAGGTGGCTGGCGGTGGAGACCGCGCCATCCACAAACCGGTCGGCGCTCCATACCAGAATAATCAGGCCGACAACGACGGCGGTCAGGGCGAGAATCATGGTAGTTCCTTTGGAATAGAGACGGAGCGCGGCATCTTCCGGCCTGCCCGTTGCCCTGTCAAGTCAGGTTTTATTTTCGGTATGGGCTTGTTCTGATGTGGGACTTGACTCGCCTGCCACAATGCAATCCCGCCCCTGTTTTTTGGCCTGATAGAGCGCCTCGTCGGCGCGTTCAAACCAACGGTCAACGCTTTCTCCGCGCTGCAGAATGGCCGTGCCAAACGAGGCGGTTACGGGGCCGGATGGACTGGTGAGGGTTTTGCGCAGCACCGACTGGACATGCTCGACGGCCGCTTGAAGCCCATTCGGTGTGGCCCCGGACATCAGAATCACAAACTCTTCGCCACCAAAGCGGAACAGCTGGTCCGAACGCCGGGTATTGAGGGCCAGGACGCCGACGAAATCCACCAGAATGCGATCTCCGGTGTGGTGACCGTGGGTATCGTTGACCCGCTTGAAGTGATCCAGATCGGCCAGCACCAGACCGTACTCGGTGCCTTGGCGCTCGTGTTCGGACGCGGCCCGGGCCAGCGCTTCATCCAGGGCACGGCGGTTGCTGGCCCCCGTGAGCGGGTCGAGTAGTGCCAGATGCTTCAGGCGGTTGTGCTGGTGCTCGCTTCGACGGGCAAAAACATAGGTGCAAGCGCACACCACCACCAAAGTGACCGAAAAGGACCACATCTGCTGACTGGAGCTGAAGGCGCTGCCCTCGAGGATCAGCAATGTCAGGGCTCCGAGAGGCAGAAGCGCGGCAATCAACGGGCGGGTGAGCATGAAGCTGCAGATCAATGCCGGGTACAGCCAGAACAGCCCCACTTCGCCGGCCGTCAGGGATATGGCGATGGCGCCCCCGGTGCAGGGCAACAGGGCGAGAAAGAGTCCGGTGCAGGCCGTTTTGTGCGTGCGCCAGGCGTATGTATAGTGTGGCGCCGACAATGGCTCCGAGAATGCCCAGATCGATCAGGCCAATCCAGTACTCTCCGCGCAGAAACCGCCAGATGGCAAAGGGTGTGATGCCAACGATCGCACAGGCGTTCATCAGGGTGATGACCGAGAGATGAAAATCGTTGCGTAGCCGATAAAGCATGACGGTCTCGTATTGGCCAATTGTGCGTCGTGGCTCGGAGCTGACAATGAGCCCATAGTGCCCCAGCAAGGTGCACGCCGACAAGTATTCTGGCACATTAATCTTCTTTTGGTGGCTTAGAGCTGCCGGGAGGTTGTATCGGGGTGACGGGCGGTCGTAGGCGCGAATCGGACATTTTCATTGGACAGCACCCGCCGCCTCGCGTAAAATTGCCGGCGAAATTACACTTGGCCCAAATGCCGGTCAGCAGGATTGTATGAAGCGAGATGAGGCTGGTGTTTCATCTCGCTTTTTTGCACCCCGTGACCGGGCTTTCACTCGCGCGCAGTCCGTCTAGCATTCGCTGATCTTCGCACCCCTCGGGTCGTGCGGCTGCCTCGCTGAGCCTGTGAAAAGTCCGGTTACATGACGGCACGCCATCATGCTTGAGGAGGTTGACTTGACTACTGGGGCATCCACACCCGCTGTGCTTGTACTTGAAGACGGCAGTATTTTTCGCGGTACCGCCATTGGTGCCGAGGGCCTGTCGGTGGGCGAGGTGGTGTTCAATACCTCCATGACCGGCTATCAGGAAATTCTGACCGATCCCTCCTACGCCCGTCAGATCGTGACGCTGACCTACCCCCATATCGGCAACACCGGCGTCAATGCCGAGGACGCCGAGTGCGATCGAAGCTGGGCCGCCGGTCTGGTGATTCGGGATCTCCCCTTCCTGGCCAGCAACTTCCGCTCCGAGCAGTCCCTGCCCGAGTACCTGAAAGCCCAGAACATCATCGGCATCGCCGATATCGATACCCGTCGCCTGACCCGGCTGCTGCGCGACAAGGGCGCCCAGAACGGCTGCATCATGGCGGGCGAAATCGACGAGGACAAGGCGCTGGCGGAAGCCAAGGGGTTTGCCGGCCTGAAAGGTATGGATCTGGCCAAGGTGGTCAGCGTGAAGGAACCTTATACCTGGAGCGAGGGCACCTGGTCCTTGGGCAAAGGGCATCAGGTCCCCGAGGGTGAACGGCCCTATAAAGTGGTGGCCTATGATTACGGGGTCAAGCGCAATATTCTGCGTATGCTGGTGGATCGCGGCTGTGACCTCACCGTGGTGCCGGCTGAAACACCCGCCGCCGAGGTGCTGGCGATGAACCCCGACGGCGTCTTCCTGGCCAACGGCCCCGGCGACCCGGAGCCCTGCACCTACGCCATCGAAGCGATTAAAGAGATTGTTGAAACCGGCCTGCCGGTCTTTGGTATCTGCCTGGGGCACCAGTTGCTGGCCCTGGCCTCTGGCGCCAAAACCCTGAAGATGAAGTTCGGTCACCACGGCGGCAACCACCCGGTGCAGGACCTGGAGACCGGACGGGTGATGATCACTGCCCAGAACCACGGTTTTGCCGCCGATGAGGCGAGCCTGCCGGACAATCTGAAGGCCACTCACCGGTCACTGTTCGACGGCTCCCTACAGGGCATTCACCGCACGGACAAGCCCGCCTTCAGCTTTCAGGGGCATCCGGAAGCCAGTCCCGGTCCGCACGACGCCGACGGCCTGTTCGACCACTTTATTGATTTGATGAAAGACGCGAAACGTTGATGGGTTGCCGCCTGCGGGCGGCCTCCGCGCAACGTCACCCTTCAACCGATTTCGCAGAGCGAGAAGATCATGCCAAAACGTACCGACATCAACAGCATTCTGATCCTGGGCGCGGGCCCGATCGTCATCGGCCAGGCCTGTGAGTTTGACTACTCCGGCGCCCAGGCCTGTAAGGCCCTGCGCGAAGAGGGTTACCGGGTGATCCTGGTGAACTCCAACCCGGCCACCATCATGACCGACCCGGCCATGGCGGATGCCACTTACATCGAGCCCATCGAATGGCGCACGGTGGAACAGATCATCGAGAAAGAAAAGCCGGATGTGGTGCTGCCCACCATGGGTGGCCAGACCGCGCTCAACTGTGCCCTGGATCTGGCCAAGCACGGCGTGCTGGAAAAGTACGGCGTCGAGCTGATCGGCGCCAACGAAGACGCCATCAACATGGCGGAAGACCGGGATCTGTTTGATCAGGCCATGAAGCGCATCGGTCTGGAGTGCGCCCGCGCCAAGATCGTCCACTCCATGGATGAAGCCCTGGAAGTGCCCAAAGAGTTCGGTTTCCCCTGCATCATCCGTCCGTCTTTCACCATGGGTGGCTCCGGTGGTGGTATCGCGTACAACTGGGAAGAGTTTGAGGAAATCTGTACTCGCGGCCTGGACCTCTCGCCGGTCAATGAGCTGCTGATCGATGAATCCCTGCTCGGCTGGAAAGAGTACGAGATGGAGGTGGTTCGGGACAAAAGCGACAACTGCATCATTGTCTGTTCCATCGAAAACTTTGACCCCATGGGTGTGCACACCGGTGACTCCATCACCGTGGCCCCGGCTCAGACCCTGACCGACAAGGAATATCAGATCATGCGTAACGCCTCCCTGGCGGTGTTGCGTGAGATCGGGGTAGAAACCGGCGGCTCCAATGTGCAGTTCGCGGTCAATCCGGACGATGGCCGGATGGTGGTGATCGAGATGAACCCCCGGGTATCCCGATCTTCCGCGCTGGCCTCCAAGGCGACCGGTTTTCCGATCGCCAAGATCGCGGCGAAGCTGGCGGTGGGTTACACCCTGGATGAACTGCAGAATGAAATTACCGGCGGTGCTACTCCGGCCTCGTTCGAGCCGACCATCGATTACGTGGTCACCAAAATTCCGCGTTTTACCTTTGAGAAGTTCGGAGACGCCGATGCCCGTCTGACTACCCAGATGAAATCCGTGGGGGAGGTGATGGCCATTGGCCGGACCTTCCAGGAATCCCTGCAGAAAGCCCTGCGCGGTCTGGAAGTGGGCTCGGCCGGCTTCGAATCCAAGGTGGACCTGAAGGATAACGATACCCCGGCGCGTCTGCGTCGTGAGCTGAACACCCCCGGGGCCGAACGCATCTGGTATCTCGGCGATGCCTTCCGTCTGGGAATGAGTGTCGAGGAAGCCTTCGAGGCGTCGAAAATTGATCCCTGGTTCCTGGTCCAGGTGAAAGACCTGATCGACAGTGAACAGGCGCTGGACGGTAAAACCGTACAGGACCTGAACGCCGAGCTGCTGTTCCGCCTCAAGCGCAAAGGGTTCTCGGACAAGCGACTGGCCAAGCTGCTCGGCACCAGCGAGCAGGCGGTGCGTCAGCATCGTCACCAGTTGAACATCCGCCCGGCGTTCAAGCGTGTGGATACCTGTGCCGCCGAGTTCGCCACCTCCACCGCTTACATGTACTCCACGTACGAAGAAGAGTGCGAGGCCAACCCGAGCGACAAGGACAAGATTCTGGTGATCGGTGGCGGCCCCAACCGTATCGGCCAGGGCATCGAATTCGATTACTGCTGTGTGCATGCCGCCTTCGCCATGCGCGATGAGGGCTACGAGACCATCATGGTCAACTGTAACCCGGAAACCGTGTCCACCGATTATGACACCTCCGATCGCCTGTTCTTCGAGCCGGTGACCCTGGAAGATGTGCTGGAAATCGTGCACAAAGAAAAACCCAAGGGTGTGATTGTGCAGTTCGGTGGCCAGACGCCGCTGAAACTTGCCCGCGCCCTGGAAGCCGAAGGTGTGCCGATCATCGGTACCACCCCGGATGCGATTGACCGCGCCGAGGACCGTGAGCGCTTCCAGCAGATGATCAACAAGCTGGGCCTCAAGCAGCCGCCCAACGCCATTGTGCGTTCGTTTGAAGAGGCGCTACAGGCCGCCAAAGAAGTGGGCTACCCATTGGTGGTGCGTCCCTCTTACGTGCTCGGTGGACGGGCGATGGAAATCGTCTATAAGGAAGATGAGCTACGCGGCTACATGAATACCGCGGTAGAGGTTTCCGAAGATGCGCCGGTACTGCTGGATCACTTCCTGAGTGCCGCGATTGAAGTGGATGTGGATGCGGTCTGCGATGGTGAGCAGGTGGTCATCGGCGGGATCATGCAGCACATCGAGCAGTGTGGCGTTCACTCCGGTGATTCGGCCTGCTCCTTGCCGCCTTACTCGCTGCCGAAAGACGTACAGAACCTGATGCGTGAGCAGATCAAGGCCATGGCGTTGGAGCTGGGTGTCGTGGGTCTGATGAACACCCAGTTGGCCTATCAGGACGGCGAAATTTATGTGATCGAGGTGAACCCGCGGGCCTCGCGCACAGTGCCGTTTGTGTCCAAGTGCATTGGCGTGTCCCTGGCCAAGGTGGCGGCGCGCTGTCAGGCTGGCATCAGCCTGAAAGAGCAGGGTTTCACCCAGGAAATCGTGCCGGATTACTACAGCGTGAAAGAAGCGGTGTTCCCGTTCAACAAATTCCCGGCGGTAGACCCGATCCTGGGGCCGGAAATGAAATCCACCGGTGAAGTGATGGGGGTGGGTGACACCTTCGGTGAGGCCTTTGCCAAGGCTCAGCTCGGCGCTGGCAGCAAGCTGCCCACCACGGGCACGGCGTTCATCAGCGTACGCGATGTCGACAAGCCCGGTGTGGTCGTGGTCGGTAAGGAGCTGAACAGTCTCGGTTTCAAACTGGTGGCCACTCGTGGCACGGCTGCGGTATTAAAGGAGGCCGGGCTCGAAGTGGACGTTGTCAACAAAGTGGCCGAGGGTCGCCCGCATATTGTGGACATGATCAAGAACAGTCAGATCAACCTGATTGTGAACACCACTGAAGGGCGGCAGGCGACCCGCGACTCGGCCTCGATTCGTCGCAGTGCGGAAAATCATCGGGTGTACTACACCACCACTCTGGCCGCTGGCGAGGCGGTGTGTATGGCACTGCGGTTTGGTCAATTTACACAAGTGCGGCGCCTGCAGGAGCTGCACGGGAGGATCGGTGCATGAGCAAGGTACCCATGACAGTGGAAGGCGCAGAAGCTCTGCGCGAAGAGTTACACGACCTGAAGAAAGTCCAGCGCCCGCGCATCAGCCAGGCGATTGCCGAGGCGCGCGAGCATGGTGACCTGAAAGAGAACGCCGAGTACCACGCCGCGCGGGAGCAGCAGAGCTTCTGCGAAGGCCGGATTCAGGAAATCGAAGGCAAGTTGGCCAATGCCCAGGTCATTGACGTCAAGACGATTCCGCCCAGCGGCAAGGTGATTTTCGGCACGACTGTGACCATCATCAACTGCGAGACCGAGCAGGAAGTAACCTATCGAATCGTGGGCGATGACGAGGCGGATGTGAAAGCCAACAAGATTTCCGTCAATTCACCCATCGCCCGGGCCTTGATCGGCAAGGAAGAGGGGGATGTGGTCGAGGTGAAAACCCCCGGCGGTGAAGTCGAGTACGAAATCGACAAGGTGGAGCATATTTAAGTTTTGGTAATTTCGGGTCGCTCCGAAGGTTGCGTAGGGCGGATAAGGCCAAAGGCCGCATCCGCCGTAACCCAACCCCGACGCCGTGAACTCACCGCAACAAATTCGACAATTTCGGATTCGGCTTCGGATTCGCCCGGTACAGCAGCGCCATCTTGCCCACCTGCTGAACCAGCTCCACACCGGGCATGGCCGCCAGCTCATCAAGCAGCAGCTTGCGGTCGTCCCGCTCGGCCACGGCAATCTTGACCTTGATCAGCTCATGATCATCCAACGCCCGGTTCAGCTCGGCGCGGACCCCGTCGCTCAGGCCGTTGTCGCCCAGGGTGACAATTGGCTTCAGGTTGTGCCCCAGGGCACGGAATTGTTTCTTGCGGTCGGCGCTTAGCGGCATGACAATACCTTCAAATCGTTTGGGTGAAAAAGCCTCTCATTGTAACGCATCTCTCCCGGAATCATCATGGCCAGATCCAAAAGCAGCAACCGTTGGCTGGACGAGCACTTCAGCGACCCTTACGTCAAACAGTCCCAGAAGGACGGCTATCGCTCCCGCGCCAGCTATAAGCTGATCGAGCTAGACAAGAAGGACAAACTGTTCAAGCCCGGGATGAGCGTGGTCGACCTGGGGTCGGCGCCGGGTGGTTGGTCTCAGGTGGCCGCCGATCGGGTGGGCGACAAGGGCATGGTGCTGGCGTCGGACATTCTGCCCATGGACAGCATTGCCGGGGTCGAGTTTATCCAGGGTGACTTTACCGAGGAAGCGGTGCTGGAGCAGCTGCTGGCCGCGCTCGGTGGGCAGAAGGCGGACCTTGTAATCTCCGATATGGCCCCCAACATGAGTGGTATGAATGCCGTTGACCAGCCCGCCGCCATCTATCTGGTGGAGCTGGCACTGGATATGGCCCGGCAGGTGTTGAAACCTGGCGGGCATTTTGTTGCCAAAGTGTTCCACGGCGAGGGCTTTGACCCCCTGCTGCAGGACACGCGCGACGCCTTTACCAAGGTGGCAGTGCGCAAACCCGACGCCTCCCGGGCCCGCTCCCGGGAGGTGTATCTGGTCGCCCGGGGCTTCAAAGGTTGAGGCCCCGGCTGATCTATTGCCTCATAGGGTGCGTTTATTGGTATTGATGCGCTTATGGGCTCTATACTGTCACTGATTTGTTGTACAAAACGAGGGTATCTCCTTGAACGACATGACCAAAAATCTCATCCTGTGGCTGATCATCGCCGCCGTGCTGTTCACGGTGTTCCAGGGATTCAATCAGCCCGCCAGTAGCGAGACCCTCAGCTACTCGGACTTCGTGCGCTCGGTCAAGAGCGAGCAGGTCCGGGAAGTCACCCTGCAGGGCCTGAAGGTCCAGGGCACCTATTCTGACGGCAGCACCTTCCAGACCACGCTGCCCCAGATTGGCGACCCCAAACTGATGGACGACCTGCTGAACTCCAACGTGACGGTGCGTAACAAGGAGCCGGAGCGCCCCAGCCTGTGGCATCAGCTGTTAGTGGCCAGTTTCCCGATTCTGATCATCATTGCCGTATTCCTGTTCTTCATGCGCCAGATGCAAGGGGGCATGGGGGGCGGCAAAGGCGGCCCCATGAGCTTTGGCAAGAGCAAAGCCAAGCTGCTCGGCGAAGACCAGGTCAAAACCACCTTTTCCGATGTGGCCGGGGTGGATGAAGCCAAAGAAGAAGTCAGCGAGCTGGTGGAATACCTGCGCGATCCCTCCAAATTCCAGCGCCTGGGTGGCCAGATCCCCCGGGGTGTACTGATGGCGGGCCCGCCCGGTACCGGTAAGACGCTGCTGGCCAAGGCCATTGCCGGTGAGGCAAAAGTGCCTTTCTTCTCGATTTCCGGTTCGGATTTCGTCGAAATGTTCGTCGGTGTGGGTGCGTCTCGGGTCCGCGACATGTTCGACCAGGCCAAGAAGCAGGCGCCCTGCATCATCTTTATTGATGAGATTGATGCCGTTGGTCGTCATCGTGGCGGTGGCCACGGCGGCGGTCACGACGAGCGCGAACAGACTCTGAACCAGTTGCTGGTGGAAATGGACGGTTTTGAAGGCAATGAAGGCGTGATCGTCATCGCCGCCACCAACCGTCCGGACGTGCTCGACAAAGCCCTGCTGCGCCCGGGCCGTTTCGACCGCCAGGTGGTCGTCGGCCTGCCGGATATCCGCGGCCGCGAGCAGATCCTGAAAGTGCATATGCGCAAAGTCCCCATCGATGAGCGTGTCGAGGCCAATGTGATCGCCCGAGGCACCCCCGGTTTCTCCGGTGCGGACCTGGCCAACCTGGTGAACGAGGCGGCCCTGTTCGCGGCCCGTGGCAATAAGCGCCTGGTGACCATGGAGGAGTTTGAGAAAGCGCGTGACAAGATCATGATGGGCGCCGAGCGTCGCTCCATGGTGATGAGCGAGAAAGAAAAGGAAAACACCGCCTACCACGAAGCGGGCCATGCCATTGTGGGCAAGATCGTGCCCGAGCACGATCCCATCCACAAAGTGACCATCATTCCCCGTGGCCGGGCCCTGGGTGTCACCCAGTTCCTGCCCGAGGGCGACAAGTACAGCATGAGCCGCCGGGCCATTGAGTCCAGCATCTGCACCCTGTTTGGTGGCCGGATTGCCGAAGATATGACTCTGGGCGCCGAAGGCATCACCACCGGCGCGTCCAACGATATTGAGCGGGCCACCGAGCTGGCACGCAATATGGTGACCAAGTGGGGTCTGTCGGAAAAGCTCGGTCCTCTGCACTACGGTGAGGACGAAGGCATGATGCCGGGCACCGGCTCGGCCAACTACTCCGGCGAAACCTCCAAGATGATTGACCAGGAAGTCCGCCGAATCATTGATGAGTGCTACAAGCGCGCCGAGCAGATTCTGCATGACAACCGGGATATCCTGGAGGCGATGAAAGACGCGCTGATGGAGTATGAGACCATCGACTCCGAGCAGGTCGACGACCTGATGGCTCGCCGCAAGGTGCGTCCGCCGCGCGACTGGCACGACGACGATTTCAATGGCCACCTCAAAGGCAAGGGTGGCGAAGCCGATGGCAAGTCAGACGGCAAAGGCGCCGAGGGTGAAGGCAAAGACAAGCCCATCGGTGGTCCCGCCGAAGACCACTGACCGCTCCCGGCGGCATTGAGTCATCAGTCTGTTATAATCCCCGGCCATTGCGCCGGGGATTTGTTTTTCCCCGCCCGCTCAACACCCAATATCGCCCAACCAGTTGGAATCACCGCCCATGCGTTTTGGCGCCCACAGTCTGGACCTATCCCGACCCTGTCTGATGGGGGTTCTCAATACCACGCCGGACTCTTTCTCTGATGGTGGAAGTTACTATCAGGCGGGCCAGCTGTCGCTGGACCTGGCCCGACGGCGAGCCCAGCAGATGCTGGATGAAGGCGCCGAGATCATCGACGTAGGAGGGGAATCGACCCGCCCGGGGTCAACGCCGGTCAGTGAACAGGAAGAGCTGGACCGGGTGATTCCGGTCGTGGAAGCGGTGGCCGGTGAACTGGGCGCCCTGGTGTCGGTCGATACCAGTAACCCAGCGGTCATTCGTGAATCGGCCCGAGCGGGTGCCGGGCTGATCAATGATGTGCGCGCATTGCAGCGCGAGGGTGCTCTGGCCGCCGCCGCCGACACCGGGCTGCCGGTGTGCCTGATGCATATGCAGGGCACTCCCGAGACCATGCAAGAGCGACCCCAATACCAGGACCCGGTGGAAGAGGTTAAAGACTTTCTCCTCCAGCGGGTGTCCGCCTGCAAGGCTGCCGGGATCGGCGCCGAGCGGATTCTGCTCGATCCGGGGTTTGGCTTCGGAAAAACCCTGGAGCACAACCTGGCCCTGCTGCGCCGCCTGGGTGAATTCCAAGCCCTGGGGTACCCGGTGTTGGTGGGCATGTCCCGCAAGTCCATGCTGGGGCACCTTCTGGGGCGCGAAGTCAGTGAGCGCTTACCCGGCAGCCTGGCTCTGGCGATGGCCGCCGCTCAGCGCGGTGCCTGTATTATCCGGGTGCACGATGTGGCGCCCACTCATGATGTTCTGGCAGTCCTGGCGGCGCTTTCGACCGATGCGTCAGCCGCCGACTCGCCGTCTACCCATTAACCAGTAAAGCATTTGAGCGGGAGCAAGGATCCTATGGCGCGACAGTATTTTGGTACCGACGGTATTCGTGGGCAGGTCGGCGAGCCTCCCATCACGCCTGACTTCATGCTCAAACTGGGCTGGGCTGCCGGTCGGGTACTGGTGGACCGCTTCTCCGGCCCGAATATGATTCTGATTGGCAAGGACACCCGGATCTCGGGCTACATGTTTGAATCCGCCCTGCAGGCGGGGTTGATCAATGCCGGTGTGGATGTCGGCCTGCTCGGTCCCATGCCCACCCCGGGCATTGCCTACCTGACCCGGACCTTCCAGGCCCAGGCCGGTATCGTGATCAGTGCCTCCCACAACGCCTACACCGATAATGGCATCAAGTTTTTCAGTGGCAACGGCACCAAACTGCCCGATGACGTTGAGCTGGCCATCGAAGAGCAACTGAACCAGCCCATGACCACCGCAGAGCGGTTGGGCAAGGCGCGCCGTATCGAGGATGCCTCGGGCCGCTATATCGAGTTCTGCAAGGGCACCATGCCCTGGGGTTTCAGTCTGCAGGGGCTGCAGATTGTGGTGGACTGCGCCAATGGCGCCACCTACCACATTGCGCCGAGCGTGTTCAGCGAGTTGGGGGCCAAGGTGATTCCGGTCGCCACGGACCCCAATGGCACCAACATCAATCGCGGTTGTGGCTCCACCAAAACCGATCTGTTGAAAGAGAAAGTCATGGAGCTGGGGGCGGACCTCGGCATTGCCTTCGACGGCGATGGCGACCGGGTGATGTTCGTGGACCACCGGGGCGAGATTGTCGATGGCGATGAGCTGCTCTACATCATTGCCGATTACCAGCACCGTTATAGCGGTGGCTGCGACGGCGTGGCCGGCACCCTGATGAGCAACTTCGGGCTCGAGTTGGGCCTGAAGAAAATTGGCGTGCCTTTCGAGCGGGCCAAGGTGGGTGACCGCTACGTGATCGAAAAAATGCGTCAGAACGGCTGGACGCTGGGCGGCGAATCCTCGGGGCATATCGTCTGCAGCAACGTCACCACGACCGGAGACGGGATTATTTCCGCCCTGCAAGTATTGTTAGCGCTCACTACCATGGGCGAATCATTGAATAAAATCAAAAAAGGCATGAATAAAATGCCTCAGACCATGATCAACGTGCACCGCTCCCGGCAGATCGATCTGGATAAGGACGCCACCATTAAGGCGGCGGTCGCCAGCGTCGAGGACAAGCTGGCCGGCACCGGCCGGGTGCTGCTGCGCCCCTCCGGTACCGAGCCGGTGGTACGGGTCATGGTAGAAGGGGAAGACAAAGCAAAGGTCAAGGAACTGTGCCAGGAGTTGGCCGCTACGGTAGAAAAGGCTCTCAACTAGAAGAGCCGCTACACTGAAAAAGAGAGCAACACGAGACCCATCAACCAACATGAGAGAAAAGCGGGGTCAGAGCGCGATTTGGGATTGTATGTTATGCCCAACTTCGCTAACATTGGCGCCCGCTTTAAGGGGGACCCCTTGAGCGAGAGACACAGCCGCCAACGCCTGGTCGTTGGCAACTGGAAAATGAACGGCAGTCTGGCCGAGAACGCCTTACTGCTGAACGGCATTACCGCCCAGTGGCAGGGTGCGGAAAATGTGGAAACGGCCCTGTGCCCGCCCTACGTTTACCTCAGCCAAGCCGCTGAAGCACTGTCCGGAAGCCCCGTTGAACTGGGGGCACAGACGGTCAGCGAACACGCCAACGGCGCGCACACCGGGGAAGTGTCCGGTACCATGCTGGCTGATCTTGGATGCCGCTACGTGATCGTGGGTCACAATGAGCGGCGCCGGATGCAGGGTGAAACCAGCGACCAGGTCGCGGAAAAGTTTCACGCGGCTCAGCAAGCGGGCCTGATTCCCATTCTCTGTGTCGGTGAGTCCGAACAGGAACGGGATGCCGGCAAAGCGCTGGAAACCATTGGCCAACAATTGCTGGCCGTGGTCAATCGCGTTGGCCTGGAAGCATTTGCGCGTGCGGTGGTGGCCTACGAACCGGTATGGGCGGTAGGCACCGGGAAAACTGCCAGTCCCGAACAGGCGGAAGAAGTACACCGCTTTATTCGCGCCGAGTTGGGCGAACTGGGTGCTAAAACGCAGATTTTGTACGGGGGCAGCGTCAAGCCGGGCAACGCCGAGCAACTGTTCGCAATGCCGGACATTGACGGAGCCTTGCTCGGAGGCGCTTCCCTGAACGCCGACGATTTTGTCGCCATTTGCAGAGCCGCCGCCTGAGGGCGGGGCTTTGAAGCAGCGTATCGAATACGCTACGTTTTAAAGAGTAGAGACGAAACACCATGGAAACACTCGTTCTCGTTGTACACATTCTGACCGCCCTGGCCATTATCGCTCTGATCCTGCTTCAGCAGGGTAAGGGTGCGGTTGCCGGCGCCTCCTTCGGCTCCGGCGCCTCCCAGACCGTGTTCGGCAGTCAGGGCAGCGGTGGCTTTTTCACCCGCATGACCGGCATTTGCGCCGTAGTTTTCTTCGCCACCAGCTTTGGCTTGGCCATCATTGCCAAAAACAAAGCCGGCGTCGGTATCGACAGCGACATTCCGTCAGCGGTAGAACAGTCAGCCCCGGCCGCGCAAGACTCTGAAGTCCCGGCCGTGGAAGAAGAAAGCAGCGCGGACGAGGTTCCAGAAGTACCGGCTGAGTAATCAGCCGTTTAGAAAACAGTTAGTTTGACCCCTTATATGCCCAAGTGGTGGAATTGGTAGACACGCTATCTTGAGGGGGTAGTGGCGCAAGCCGTGCCGGTTCAAGTCCGGCCTTGGGCACCATACTGAAAAAGGCTCTCCGCTACGCGGAGGGCCTTTTTTTATGTGTGCCAGTCTGGACCAGGGGCCGGCGTGGGCTCGGCGCATCCGAAATGCAGGGCCGCGTTAGTGCCGCGAAGGACAGGAAGTCCGAAAGGGCCCAGGGGCTTGGCCTTCGGCCACCTTCGCCGTGCCCGTTTACTCCCGGCAAACCGGTGAGCACCATTTCGGCATCCGATACCGTCCGGTATCGTTCAAAAGCCAAGCCCTGCGGGGCTTTTTTGTTTCTTTTCATCCGTTAGCGTCCGGTAAAATCCATTGCCAGTTGAAACCCCTGGCGGTACTGTTGACGGTATAATGTCTAGAGTGCAGTCTCTTGGGGCTGATAAAACGCGTCACTCTTAGGATATCAACTTTATGACCGATCAGGATTACTTGGAGCGCAAGCTTAAATCTTATGGCACTCAACTAAACATGAGTGTTCTTGACGGCATTGAGACTTTGCAGGCGGTTGCGTCATTTGATCGTCCGGTTGGTTGTCGGGAGTTGGCCAGGTTCTTGGAGCTGGATACTACAAGGGTCAATCGTTTGCTGAGAACTCTGGCTTATGCCGGATTTGTGCGTAAAACGTCAGACCGCAAGTACACAGTCGGGCCCGCGATGCATGTGCTTGCCGCGCAGAGTTTGTTTGCTTCTCACATGGTTTCTTATGCGGTAAAGCCTCTTGAAGAGTTACGAACCTACGATATGGTGGTGGCAATGGGGGTGCTTTGGAGAGACAAAGTGACCTATGTTTATCATGCACTCCCGGGGTTGAGTTCTATAGAGGCTTTGGGGCGCCTTGGCTACTTTCCTGCAACTGCTTCAGGGGTGGGACTTTCTTTGCTGTCCCAAAAGGAAGGGGATGAGGTGACTCACCTATATCAAGGTAAAGAAATTCCAGGCTTTCCTGATGGCATAGATTCATTGCATGCGAAGCTTGAAGAAATCCGAGAGCGTGGTTATGTCAGGGTTCGAACAAGCTACCAAACCCACTTGCCTGAAGGCGCCGTGACATTGGCTTTGAATATCGGAGAGCCGGCTCATAGTGCTATTGCTTTATCAGGCGACATTCCCGAAGAACGAACTGCGGAGCTGGTGACGGCACTACGAGGAAAAGCGGCAGAAATCGAAAGTCATATACGATAACCTCCCAAGCTAACCCCCCCCATATTTCCCTCTAAATACCCATTTGCGTGCTCAGCTTGTGTTGAGAGATGTAGCTTTTTGCACGAAAAAAAAGAAGAAACTATCAAATAAGAATAATTAATAAAAATTTAATCTATATCTAATATAGATCTTATCATTGACAATGTATCTATTGTAGCTACATAATGGCCTCGAGCTGCAATATTCTGTGGCTGTTCTTCTTCCCGGTGTTTAGCATTAACGGAAGCAGCGGGACTCAATATACGAATAAAGATATGAATTAGGAGAGCCTGTTATGACGGTACAACTATTTCAAAAAAAAGTTCTAGCCCAAGTAATGAGCACAATATTGCTGGCGGGATTCGGGAGCACCTCGTTTGGGCAGCAGTCCGGCAGTACCCCCGACGATGAAAGTTCTTCAACACTACTAGAAGAGGTCGTAGTTAAAGGAATTAGGGGTAGTTTGAGTGAGAACTTGGATCGAAAAAGGGAAGCTGACACCTTCATTGACGTTATTGTGGCTGAGGATATCGGCAAGCTGCCAGATGACAATCTGGCCGAGACATTACAGCGCGTTCCCGGGATTCAGGTGGAGCGGGAAGATGGGGAGGGCGTCAATGTCACTATCCGAGGTATTCGAAACAACCGGGTGGAAGTGAATGGTCGCACCCTTTTGAGCCCGTTTGGTCGTGGAACCAATGCAGGCATTATGAATTATTTCCCCTCAGAGATTGTCGGCTCAGTCAGAACCACTAAAGTATTGACAGCCGATATGACTGACGGGGCGCTTGGCGGTACTATCGACATCAAGACCCGTAAGCCACTGGATCGAAAAGGATTTTGGGGTGGAGCTTCAGTCGAGGGAACACACTCTAGTCTGAATGACGATCAAGGGGTCAAGCTCTCGGCGCAGGCCAGTAACTCTTTCGCAAATGACACCATGGGTGTGATGTTTGGCGTAGTGCACGAGGACCGCCCGATAACCGAGGATCGTTTTTATAGCAATGGTGACTGGCGCCAGGGTCCTCCGTACTCGAATCCAGATAACAACGTACTCGATATTACCGACCCCTACTATTACCAGTACGATTTGCGATATCAGCGCAAGGAGGAAGATCGAGAAAAATCCGCCGTAAACGGCTCCTTCCAGTGGAAGCCAGCGGACAATCTCGACTTCAATGCCGATCTTCTTTATGCCGAGTACGATTACGCACGTTCACGCTCTTGGGCGGGCATTATTCTGGATAAGACGCTCGACAACTATGATCCGGGCACCATTGTGGTGGACGAAAATGATGCCCGGGTCGCCGGCACCCTGAATACCAAAGTGGAAAGCAATCACGAGCGGTATCAGGGAGCAGACAGCTTCCTGACTGGCGGTTTGAACGTGGCATGGGTGGGCGAAAGCGGCTTGGAAGTATTTGCTGAATACGCTTTCGGTGAGTCCGAAACTACTCGGGACCAGCAGTTCATCCAGTTGTATACATATGGTGAGGACGGGTCTGGAGTTCCGATAAACTTTGATATTCGAGCTACCGATATAGCCTCGGTGGAGATCCCGGATCTATCGAATCCCGATGATTTTACTGCGTCGACCTTCTACGACTCTCGAAACATTAATGAAGCATCAGAAGATTCCTTCCGGCTTGATGCAACCTATCCGATGGAAGGATTCTTCACTTCAATTAAGGCCGGCCTCCGCTACTCTTCCATTACTGCGGTTACTGCGGAGTATGGCAAGTATGGAGTCTCACCCTATGATAATGCTGAAGTCACGAGTCTTACACGCGCGGGGCTAGGAAATACGGCAGTGCCTGATGCCGACTGGCTACAGAATGCAGCAGTGACGGTAGATACGTCTGATGTGTTGTCTGGTTCTGGAGCCAACGTGCCAAATCAGATCGTTGTTGTGGATACAGATAGGATTGGCGGAGGTGGTTTTGGTTTCTCCGACGCATTCTACGACGCTCCTGTCTCACGATTTCCGAATATGGATTCTGAGGTTGAGGATTCTATCCTTTCCTATTACGCACGTGCCGATTTCGAAGCGTGGGGGTGGACAGGTAACTTCGGGGTACGCTACTCGGATACCTCCACCACGGTCAATAACTATGCTCTCGTAGGGGCTGAGTACGAGCCCTATGAAGAAGAGGGAAGCTATCAGGACTTGTTGCCAAGTTTGATAGCCAAAAGGGATTTGACGGAAGATCTTGTGCTCCGTTTGGGCGTAAGTGAATCTATTGCGCGTCCTGATACTCGAGTGTTGGGCGCCACAGGAAGGGTTAACCTGATTGAAGATGATCCCGAAACGCCTCAGGATGAATCGGAGGGGTCCTCTGCCTCACTGCCAAATCCCGACCTCAAGCCTCAGCGTGGTACGAAATACGATGCCTCGCTGGAATGGTATTTTTCCGAAAATTCGGCGTTGGCTATGGCCCTATTCTACAATTCCCTGGACCGCCAGATACTCAATGTCACAGAACCCGGAACTATTCCCGGCTATGGAGACCAGATCTTCGCAATCCGCACGCAAGTAAATGGTACAGGCGGCGAGATCAAGGGAATGGAGCTGGCCTTTCAGCATAACTTTCGGGATCTCCCTGGTTTTCTGGGGAATACGGGAACGTCCATTAACTACACATATCTTGAAAACACCACCGATGAAATTGACCCTCGCACCGGTGATCCGATTGGTCTACAGGGGGTGTCTGAGAATAGCGTTAACATTCAGCTGTATTACGAGGACGACAAGCTGAGTTCACGACTGCTGTACAACTGGCGAGATGACTATTTTGATCGTCTGGGTTTTGCAGGAGCTACCGCTATCCTTAATAAGGGCGAACCATCTCTAGATGCGTCGATCAAGTATTACCTGACAGACTCAATGTCCATGGAGTTTCAGGCGGTTAACCTACTGGATTCACCGAAGTCGGAATATGCGGGTTGGGAACAGTATGTGGCGACCTACGCTGAAACTGGTCGGCGCTATTCGCTGGGCATTAGCTTCAAGTTCTGACTCACATGAGGGGCGGTGCCGGCCTTGGGTGCCGTCTCTCAGCCTATCCCTAACCTGACTGAATTGTGACGCTATGTACGTCAATACTCAGAGGATTAATCATGCCTTTACGAAATTTCTTACTGGGCGCGCTAGGCGTCTTTGCTCTCTGCGGCTGTCAGCTTGGATCGGGGGCAAGCTCAACGGATGCGGAAAGCACCGTCGGAACTACGGTCAGTCGTGACTCGGTCACGCTACACGCCAACGATGGTCAGACTCATCAGTATGCGCTGGAATTCTATGTGTTGTACCGGGAAGACAATCCAGATATGCAGCTGCGGCCGGCCAACTTGGATCACACTCCCTACAATATACCCACCTGGCTGGCCGTGGATCGCGCCGAAGCCGATCTGGAAGCCGTGGAGCGTGATGCCGCGACCGCTGGCGATGGTTTCGACGCGTCGATCCTGGAAGGCTCTGCCGAGGCGCGCACAGCCAACTATTTTGCCAGTGGTCGAGTGATCGCGGTCAAACCGGATTCCGTGGAGCGCGTGGGCAACACCTTGCATCTGAGCTTTGCGGACCGCGAAGAATTCTCCCTGAAAGCCGAATTGACGCTGGAGAGTGCGTATCCCTCATTGTCATTCACGCTGCAACCAAAAGAAGCCGGCTTCTTCTCCGTCGGTTTTATGGGGGCGCCCGCCTTTCCCGCAGAGCGTACAGAAGAAATCTGGCAACCCCTGATCTGGCAGGAAAAATCCTTTCCGGATCGCTCCTATCTGACGCTCGCTTACCGCGCGCCTTTGCCTACTACGCTGGTGCGTGCAGACGGTGTGAACTATGGTGTGGTGGCCGATCCGAAAGAGTTTCCATTCGACCCGCTGCCCCTGGCCGATAATAGCCGCTTTGGTGTGGCCTTGCGCAACCCCAACGGCGATGCTCAGCCGATGTTGTTCTCTCCGGTGTTGGGTGGCTTTGAATCAGAAATGAAACCGGGTGATCGCTACTCCTTCACCTCGCACCTGATCGCGGAAAAGGCGGAGTCCATTACGGGCACCTATGAATCGATCGCTCGTCAGCTGTATGACTTCCGTGACCACCGGAAGAACGGCATTGCCTCATTGAACACCACGTTCCAGAACATCGTGGATTACTCTCTGACCGATTACGCGTGGTTTGAAGAAGAGCTGAAAGGTTCAGCGTACTCCACGGACGTACCAGGTGCCGTTAAAAACGTCACCAGCCTGAATGCGTTGGAATTGGCTCTGGTCACCGATAACCGGGCGATGTTTGAAGACCGTGCCTACCCGACGCTAGAGTATATGCTTTCGCGGGAAAAATTCCTTTTCAGTCTGGACCCGAAGCAGAAAATCCAGAACCCGTCGCGCAACATGTTCGGCCCGATTGCGCCGATTTCCGAACTGAGCGCTTTACACAATATTTTGGGCGGCGCCAATGATTTCTTTATAAAGCTGGCCGAGGAAGAGTACAACAGTACGCGCATTCGCAACCTGGACGTTGAAGAGAATGGCGATACCTGGTGGAACTCGCTGTGGCTGTATAAAGCCAGCGGGGATGAAACGTATCTGAATCGTGCGGTGGAAGGCGCTGATGCCTATCTGGCCTCGCGTGTTGGAAAGGGGGCCAGCGAACCGGCCGGCTTCTTCTGGACCCAGTTTACTCCGCGCTTTATCGAGCTTTCAGAGTTGTACGAAGTTACCGGTGAACAGCGTTACCTGGATGCGGCGCACGAAGTCGCCCGGCACTACACCATGTTCACCTGGATGGCTCCGAAAATTCCAGATCAGAAAGTTCTCGTGAATGAAGATGGAAAGGCGCCAATTTACTGGTACCTTAAGTCCAAAGGCCACCAGCAAATGTACACCGATGAAGAAGCGGTGGACGCCTGGCTGTTATCGGAAATCGGTCTGACGGCTGAGTCGTCCGGCACTTCATCGGGGCATCGTGCGATCTTTATGGCCAACTACGCCCCCTGGCTATTGCGCATTGGCTATTACGCGGACGACACCTTTTTGCAGGAAGTGGCCAAGGCCGCCATCATCGGACGCTATGAAAACTTTCCGGGTTATCACATCAACACCGCGCGGACCAACATCTATATGAAAGAGTCCTACCCGATGCATCCGTTCAAGGAGCTGAGTGTCAACTCGTTCCACTTCAACCACATTCTTCCGATGGCCTCCATGTTGTTGGATTACCTAGTCACGGATGTGTTTGTGCGCACCGACGGTCAAGTGAACTTTCCCTCTGAGTACATCGAGGGTTATGCCTATCTGCAAAACAAGTTCTATGGTCACGCGCCGGGCTCATTCTATGGTGAAGAGGGTGTGAACCTCTGGATGCCGAAAGGACTGCTGGCTATCGATGATATTGAACTTAATTACATCAGCGGCTTTAAAGACAACTCACTGTACATCGCCTTTACCAACCAGTCCGACCAAACCGTCTCTGCGCGGGTGCAATTGAACGAAGCCCTGGTGGACACAGCCGACTCGCTCTCAGTGACCCGCTGGCGCGAGAACCGCCTGGTCGGAACCGATTCGGTCAGTGGTGATGCGCTGAAGGTGCAGGTAGCGCCCCACGGAGTCACGGTGGTGAAAGTGGACGGGGCTACGGCGATAACCGCCTTCCGTCAAAACTTCACCGGCCAACCCGAGATCGCGCAGAACGACTATCAGGAGCTTGACGTGGGTAACGCCCGAGCCATGTTGATTCAACTGGGAGGTTACGGCGAGCGCGCTTATATCTACTTGAGAGATGACGACAACAAGGTCGCGTCCGCCACCTTGCGCTATACCGACACGCAGGGTCGTGAGCGCTCCGTGACGGATGATGAATTCCCCTATGAGTTCACGGTGGAGCTGCCGTCCGAAGCGTCCGGTCTAACGTTCGAGCTGGAGACGCGCGGGGTGGACGGTCGCGCGCGACAAAGCGACCCGGTCACGCTGGGACACTGAGAGCAGGAGCTTTTACGGGGAGCTTCGAGCTCCCCCTTTTTTGCCTCTGTTGAGCCCCTGGCAGGGTAAGAAAAGACAATATCCTGCTTTACAAATATCTTTAATAGATACATAATTGTTGGGTGGGTGCTGCGCTTTCCAAGTGCCATTCACTGGTGATTTCACAATAACGAGTGGCGGGAGACGCGAGTGTGAACAGCTTTGATTACGGTGTGGCGCTTCTATTTTCGCTTTTGGTGCTGGCCCTCGGGATGATGTTTTCCAGAAGCGGCAAGAACATGAAGTCCTTTTTCGCAGCGGGGGGTGCCGTACCCTGGTGGGTCAGCGGCCTCTCCCTGTTTATGAGTTTCTTTTCGGTGGGCACCTTTGTGGTGTGGGGTTCTATCGCTTACGCCGACGGTTTTGTGTCGGTCATGATTCAGTCCACCATGGCGATATCCGGCCTGGTCATCGCTCTGGTCGTTGCGCCCGCGTGGAATAAAACCCGCTCCCTGACGGTGGCGGAATTTATCTCCCGCCGATTGGGCGACAGTGTGCAGCGGAAATTTTCGGCCTTGTTTTTACTGATCAACCTGTTCACGGCGGGCGCGTTTCTGTACCCGGTGGGGAAAATTATTGAAGTGACCACAGGACTGCCGTTGGAACTTGCCATTCTGGCGCTGGGCATTTTCATCATCGCCTACACCGCCGTGGGCGGGCTCTGGGCGGTACTGGTGACGGATGTCCTTCAGTTCACTGTGCTCAGCGCGGCCGTAGTGATCGTCGTTCCGTTGTCTCTCGGGGCGGTCGGCGGCATGTCTGGATTTCTGGACAAAGTGCCCGAGGGCTTTATGGCGCTGCACAACGACGAATACAACCTGATTTTTCTCGCGGCTTTCACGGTGTACAACATTGTATTTATTGGAGGGAACTGGGCATACGTGCAGCGCTACACCAGCGTATCCAGCCCGCGCGATGCGCGCAAAGTGGGCTGGCTTTTCGGCGGGCTCTATTTATTGGCGCCGGTGGTCTGGATGATCCCGCCAATGGTTTACCGCGTTCTGGACCCCTCTCTGGCGGGTACCCAGGCGGAGGATGCGTACTTATTAATGAGCCAGAAAGTGGTGCCCGCCGGATTGCTGGGGCTGATTCTCGGCGCCATGATTTTCGCGACTGCCAGCTCGGTGAATACCACCATCAACATTGCGGCGGGCGTGTGGACGAACGATATTTATCGCCATTTCAAAAAGCAGACCAGTGAACGGGAAGTCATGCTGATGGCCCGTCTCTCAACGTTGGTGTTTGGCTGCATGGCCATTACCGTCGCGCTGCTGGTTCAGAGCATGGGCGGCATTGTGTCGGTTGTCCTGAGTGTGGCGGCTTTAACCGGGGCGGCGATTTACCTGCCGCCGATCTGGGCCATTTTCTCCCGCCGGCAAACGGGGTTTAGCATTTTAACAACTACCATAGGCAGCCTGACCATCAATCTCTTTCTTAAATTTGGTTGGCCGTGGCTCGGCGGTGACGCGTTAACCCGGTCGGCCGAAATGCTGGTGGGCGTATCGGTGCCGGTCGCGTTTCTTCTGGGTTTTGAGGGGTGGTACGCCTGGCGCAAGACCCCGAATCCGACCTGTGAGGCGTACCTCGAATATCGCGCGGGACAAAGCGCGAGCACCGAAGGCGACGCGACTTCGGTGGAGGCCAACCGTTATGCCGTTCGAATACTGCTGGCGGGCGTGGCCATGATTGGGCTGCTGATCGCTGCACTCGGTGTGTTGGCAGAGTCCGCTAGGCTGGCGACGCTGTTGGTCGGCGTAGTGATTTTTGTACCGGCGCTATGGGGTCTGAAGCCGTTGCAGTGGTTCTCAAAGAAAAGTAGAACGTAAAAGCGAGCCGTCGCTTGCTCGTCAACGGGCTGGGCAATGCGGCGACGCATTATGAGTTTGATCTGATTTTGTTAGGATACGATTATGTTGTTACACGATGCTTTGCCCGAGGGGCGCCAAAATACCATCAAGCGCATTGACGCAGAGCTGGTGGTTATCGGTGGTGGGCTGTCCGGTTGCTGCGCGGCCATCTCGGCGGCGCGGGCGGGAAAAACGGTGTGCCTGATTCAGGATCGGCCCGTGTTGGGAGGCAATGCCTCCAGCGAAGTTCGCCTCTGGAGCCTGGGCGCCACTTCGCACATGGGTAATAACAATCGCTGGTCCCGTGAAGGAGGCATCATCGATGAGTTGTTGCTGGAAAACTTGTATCGAAACCCGGAAGGCAATACCGTTATTTTCGATACCGTGTTGCTCGACAAAGTTCGTGCGGAAAGCAATATTACACTGTTGCTGAACACCGCCGTGTACAACACGGTAAAAGACGGCACGCGCCATATTGCCGCCGTGCAGGCATTTTGTTCGCAGAATTCGACCACTTACGACGTTCAGGGGCAGTATTTTTGCGACGCGTCTGGTGACGGTCTCGTGGCGTTTCAGGCAGGGGCCGCTTTCCGGATCGGCGCCGAGTCTTGCGAGGAGTTCGGTGAAAAACTGGCTCCGGAGAAAGCGGACACGGAGCTGCTGGGCCATTCCATTTACTTTTACAGCAAGGATGTGGGCCGCCCGGTGAATTTTGAGCCGCCGTCGTTTGCCAGTATTGACAAAGTGACGCTGGATCGCATCAAACGCATTCGTCGGGACGATATCGGGCCGCGTCTCTGGTGGCTGGAATACGGTGGCAACTGCAACACGATCGAAGACACCGAGGAAATCAAGTGGGAACTCTGGAAAGTTGTCTACGGCGTGTGGGACTACATCAAGAACAGCGGCAACTTTGATGGCGTGGAGAACCTGACGCTGGAGTGGGTCGGAACGATACCGGGCAAGCGCGAGAGCCGCCGCTTCGAAGGCCTCTACATGATGACTCAGCAGGATGTGGTGGAGCAAAGGTCGTTTCCCGATGCGATCTCTTACGGCGGCTGGTCGATTGACCACCATCCCGGAGACGGCGTTTACAGCAATAAAGCGCCGTGCCGCCAGTTTCATTCCAAAGGCGTCTACCAGATTCCGTTGCGAAGCATGATCAGCAAGGACATCGATAACCTTTTTTTTGCGGGACGGATTATCAGCGCGAGTCATATCGCGTTCGGTTCCACACGCGTCATGTGTACCTGCGCACACGGTGGGCAGGCGGTCGGACAGGCGGTGGCGCTGTGTCTGGAAAGCGGGTGGCAACCTACGGAACTGCTCGAAACAGAACCTCTGGCGATGCTGCATGGCAGGCTCAATGCCATGGGACATTTTATTCCCCAAGTGCCTTCGGTACCGACCGATAATCTGCTCAGCCGCGCGACGCTGGAATCGTCCAGTGAACTGATGCTGGAACAACTGCCGGCCGACGGTCCGTGGAGATCCCTGGCTGTGTCCGCAGCGCAATGGTTGCCGATGAAACAGGGCGTGAGCTATACCGTGCGCAGCCGCATCCGATCGGCGGCGGAAAATCGCTTGACGGTACAACTGAGGGCCAGCTCCAAACCGGAGAACTTCACTCCGGATCTTGTGCTGGAAGAAGTCGAGGTGGCGGTCTCTCCGGGCGAACAGGACGTGACGGTAACGTTCTCGAAAACGCTGCCTGCCGATCAGTACGGTTTCATTGGCTTTATCGGGGATGAAAGCCTGGAAATTGCCTGCTCTGAATCGCGAGTCACTGGGCTGGTCTCTGTCTTCAATGGTAAAAATGAGGCAGTGTCGAACAACGGTCGACAACTGGCGGAGCCGGGTAGCGGTATTGACGAGTTTGAATTCTGGACGCCCGAGCGCCGTCCCGGTGGCCACAATCTCGCCTTATCGGTGTCGCCGCCCATCAGTGATTTTTCCGTGCAGAACCTGACCAGTGAATACACCC
>NZ_DGMV01000060.1:71917-78497 GCF_002388575.1 Marinimicrobium sp. UBA4509 | reverse complement strand
TGACCAGTGAATACACCCGTCCCTATCAACGGTCCCATGCCTGGGTGGCGGCGCCGGGTGACGTCCAGCCAGAAGTCATCGTTCGCTGGACCGAGGCGCAGAAATTGACCCGCGTGACGCTTTACTTCGATACGGACTTTGATCACGCACTGGAATCGTCACTCTACGATCACCCCGAACGAACCATGCCGTTCTGTGTGAGTGATTACGAAGTCTATGCCGACGGCGACCGCTTGCTGAAAGCCGTGAGCAATAACTACCAGAGTCGCAATGAACTGTTGTTGGACGAGCCGGTGACGACGAAGACATTGCGTTTACGATTGAAGCGCAAAAGTGCGCAAGTGCCGGTCTCTCTCTTCGGGCTGAGCGCGAACTGAACGGAGGGCGCATGATGGAAAACACGATTCTGGTGACGGGCGGGGCGGGGTTTATCGGTAGTCACACCTGTATCGCTCTACATGAAGCAGGATTTCGGCCCGTGATCCTGGACAACTTTTCCAATGCCAGTGCCAGAGTGCTGGATCAGTTGGAGCGCATAACCGGACAGCGTTTTCCGCTGGTGCGCGGCGACATCCGGGATGCTGATCTGTTGCGCGACACCTTTCAGCGCTATTGCATTGATGCCGTGTTTCACTTTGCGGCGCTCAAGGCAGTCGGTGACTCCGTGCGGCAGCCATTGGCTTACTATGAAAACAACGTGGGTGGTTCTATAGCGCTGTTGCAGGTTATGCAGCAGTGCGGCGTTCGGCGTATGGTCTTCAGCTCGTCCGCTACCGTTTATGGTGAGCCACACTATGTGCCCATCGATGAGGCTCACCCGATCGGGGCCACGAACCCCTACGGTTGGACCAAAGTCATGGTGGAGCAATTACTGCGTGATGTTGCCACGGCCGATCCGGATTTTCTTGCACTGGCACTGCGGTATTTCAACCCGGTAGGCGCTCATGAAAGCGGCCTGCTGGGGGAAGATCCCCTGGGCACGCCCAATAACCTGGTGCCGTTTATTGCTCAAACGGCCATCGGCCGCCGCGAACACGTGCAGGTGTTTGGGGCGGATTACCAGACGGCCGATGGCACAGGCGTGCGTGATTATATTCACGTCATGGATCTGGCCGAGGGGCATGTCGCCGCGTTTCGAACTCACCGCGGGGACTTCGGATTCAAGCCCTATAATCTAGGTACCGGGCGCGGCAGTTCCGTGCTCGAAGTCATCAACGCTTTCGAAAAGAGTTGCGGCTCACGCATTCCCTGGAAAGCGGCACCCCGCCGGCCGGGAGACGTCGCCGTGAACTGGGCCGACCCGGCCCTGGCCGTCAAACGACTCAACTGGCAAGCCCGTCGGGACCTGCAAACCATGACCGACGATGTCTGGCGCTGGCAGTCCGCTTACCCCAACGGCCTGCAGGAGCACACATCATGAGTACGCATCCTGCTGGCATGCATCGCCGTAAAAATTTACTGACCGGTGACTGGGTACTTGTATCGCCGCATCGCAATAATCGCCCTTGGAAGGGCGCAACTGAGGCGACTCAAACCAAGGAAGTGTCCGCTTACCAGACTGACTGTGCGCTCTGTCCGGGAAATACGCGAGCCAACGGCGAGCATAACCCGCCGTACCGTGAGACCTTTGTCTTTACGAATGATTTTTCGGCACTTTCGAAGCTTTCGGGACCGGACGAGACGCCCGCGTGCGACGGCGACGACGCGCTGTGGGTGAGCGAGGAGGTGTTTGGCGAGTGCCGCGTTGTTATTTTTTCTCCCGACCACAGCCAGTCGTTGCCGCGGATGACCGAAGCGGAAATCGCCAGAGTGGTCAACACCTGGGTAGCGGAATTCAAGCGTTTAAGAACGACGTATCGCTGGGTGCAGGTGTTCGAAAACAAAGGTGAAGTGATGGGGTGTTCGCAGCCGCACCCGCACGGTCAGATCTGGGCCCACGATTTTGTCCCCTCGCTGGTAACCAGGGAGGATGAGTGCCAGGTGAATTACCACCAGCGCCATCACTCACCGCTGTTGCTGGACTACGCCATGCGCGAATCGCGCAGTGGGGCGCGTACCGTGGTGGAAAACGATGACTGGATTGCAGTGGTTCCTTACTGGGCGGCCTGGCCGTTCGAAACCCTGTTGCTGCCCAAACACCTGATCGCCCGGCTCGACGATATACCTGAGCCGTTGCAGCGCTCGCTGGCCAGCGCACTCAAGGAATTGACCGTTCGCTACGACAATTTATTCCAGTGCAGCTTTCCCTATTCCATGGGATGGCACGGTGCCCCGAACCATTTGAGCCAAACGGCGCACTGGCAATTGCACGCGCACTTTTTCCCGCCGTTGTTGCGTTCCGCCACCATCAAAAAGCACATGGTAGGCTACGAAATGCTGGCAGAGGCGCAGCGCGACCTGACGCCCGAAGTAGCCGCCAGTGCATTGCGTGATGCCGGTGCTGTCCATTACTCAGAAAGGGGGTGAAGCTGTGCAATTATCCGATGTAATAGGTGCTGCCGACAGGTTTGAGCTGGATGATGCCTTCGATATGCGAGGCGCGTTCCAGAAAGTGTATGGCGTCGCCGCTACCGGTGTGGTTTCCGCACCAGGCCGAGTGAACCTGATCGGTGAACATACCGATTACAATCAGGGTTTTGTGCTGCCCTGCGCATTGGAGTTTCATACCCGTGTCGCCTTCCGTCCCCGCGCGGACAGCCGGGTTCAAGTCACCTCGTTGAACTATGGGCTCGAAACGGTCCGATTTGACCTCGCGCAGCGGCTACATCGCGGACCGTGCGACTGGGTCAATTATATTGTCGGTGTTTACGATGTGTTGCTAAAGCTTGGCCATCGCCTCAGAGGGGCCGACCTCCTGATTATGGGTAATGTTCCGCAAGGCGCGGGCTTGTCGTCATCGGCGGCGTTGGAAGTGGCCGTGGGCGGTGCGTTGAACGCCATGAACGAATGCGGACTTTCACCGCAAGACATTGCCCGGATCGGACAGCAGACCGAAAACGACTTTCTCGATTGCCAAACCGGCATTATGGACCAGATGGTATCGGCCTGCGCGCGTCAGGGACACGCCCTTTTGTTGGATTGTGAAGACCTGTCGACGCAGCAGATTCCCATGGTGGCCGGTTACGAACTATTGATTATCAACTCCAACGTTAAACGTTCGCTGGTGGGCAGCGAGTACAATCAGCGTCGTCTGGATTGCGAGACTGCCGCGAAAACGTTGGGTATTCCCAGTCTGCGCCACGCATCGGTTGAGCGGTTGCAAGAGGGGCGAACCGATATGAGCGAGAACGCCTATCGTCGCGCCCTGCATGTCATTACTGAAAACGAACGCACCTGTCAGGCTGCGGAGGCATTGGCCCGGAACGATTTTTCCACGCTTCGGGAACTGATGTACGCCTCCCACGATTCGTTGCGGGACTATTTTGAAGTCACCGTTCCCGAGACCGATTTCCTGGTGGATTTGATTCGATCCCAATCAGGCGACGCGGGTGCGGCCCGCATGACCGGCGGCGGATTCGGTGGCGCGGTGGTGGCGCTGGTGGAACCCGCTCTGGTGGAAACGGTCAGCCAGGCGCTGCGCGAAGCGTATCCGCGAACGTTCGGATTGCAACCGGATATCTACCGCTGTCGCACCGGGAATGGTATGCGACTGGAATAAATCAGAACCATAAAGTGGCAGGGCTCCTTTCGATGACTTTCATATCGATGACGTTCATAACAATAATTTCCACCGTCTTTAAGCCGTCGTTGCGCTGGGTTGCGATACTGTTACCGTTTCTGATGTACGCTGCCCCGGTGCTCGTTGTAGCCCAACCTGCGACCAAAGCAGGTACGGAGACAGAGTTGAGCCTGCCGCCGGTATTTACAGACCATATGGTCTTGCAGCGCGATCAGGACATACCCGTCTGGGGGAAAGGTCAGCCCGGCAGGGACGTTTCGGTCAGTCTGAATAATGAGTCGGCGGTGGACACCACTGTACTGGCGAATGGCCGCTGGCAGGTGATGTTGCCGGCGAAAAACGCCGGTGGACCTTATGTACTGACGGTACAAAGTGAGGCTGAGCGAATCGAGTTCAAGGATGTTTTTCTCGGTGATGTCTGGCTGATGGCCGGTCAGTCCAACATGGCATTTCGGTTCCGTCACTCCGCATTGGCCGAGCAGCAGGTGGCGATCGCCTCCTTGCCCAATCTTCGGATTCGTTTGCTTGAAGTGCCGAAGGTCGTGTCTGGTGGTAAACGACAGGAGCGTCCGCCCAAACCCTGGCAGGTTGCCAGTGCATCTGCTGTCAGTAACTGGTCGGCGGTCGCCCTGCATTTTGCGCTGGGGTTGCAACCGACACTCAAGGATGAGAGTTCCTCTCCGGTGGCGGTTGGCATGATCAATAGCAGCCAGGGGGCATCCCTAGTGGAAGCCTGGATGACCCCGGAGTCGTTGGAGTTGGCCGGCGGTGAGACACCGCAGGTGTTCACGGATATCCGGCGTTATTATCGCAACCCTTCGGTGCTGCAAAAGACCATGCTGGCGAGCGTTCAGCCCTACGCGGTGAAAGGCGTGGTGTGGTACCAGGGCGAATCGAATGCAGCGCGAGCCGGTTATTATGAAAAGCGGTTGTCAGCCATGATCACAGGTTGGCGGTCACTGTGGCAGACACCCGATCTACCTTTTCTGGTAGTACAGCTACCGATATATCAGCCTCCCAATGACAGCAGCAATACTAAATGGGCTGAGTTGCGCTCTGCGCAGGCAGCGGCAACAAGAAGCACACCTAATGCGTGGCTCTCGGTCACTATTGATACGGGTGACAAAGACGACGTCCACCCGGTGGAGAAGAAAGCAGTCGGTGACCGGCTGGCGCAACTGGCGCGAGCAATGGTGTATGGGCACGCGGTGCCTTATCGGGGACCCGAACCCTCCGTTATCAGTTATCGGGGCAACCGTGCTGAAGTAAGCTTTCGTTACGCTGACGGCGGGTTAAGTGTCGTTGGTAATGAACCGCCCGCCGCCCTCTCGGTGCTGGGTTCTGACGACCATTGGCAGCGTGCCGAAGCCAGCGTGGAAGGAAACATCCTGGTCGTTCAACACCCTCAAGGTCAACCGATTTCAGGCGTTCGCCACGCCTGGTCCAACGCGCCGACGGTCAATCTTTATAACGCCCAGGGTTTTCCCGTGGAACCCTTTGAAGACCGTCAGCCGCGTCCGAACCACTGAAAGGCAATTCAAACTGTACCAAACCCGTAAACGCCCCTCGTTTACGTTGGAGACTTCCATGATAAAAAAGCAATGGCTCTTCTTTCCTTTTCATCGTTCCGAGCGCATGCCGCTGCTTCAGCGCTTGACGATGTGGCTGTTTACGCTGGTATTTTTGCTGTTGGGAGTGGGGGGCTGCGATTCGGAGCCGGGCACCGACACCCAAACGCTGGTGGGAAAGACCTTAACGCTGCAGTGGCAAAACAGTGAACAAGGATGGCAGCTGGATCAGCTGGACATTCACGTCGGTGATCAGCAAGTGTCATTGGCGACAACCAGTGCCGAGTACACCCTGTTGTACTCGGCGATCCCACCCGACAGCACACCGATGGAAATATCGGAAAATGGGAAAGTGTTGGAATTTCCCGAACCGATTTACCGGTATAACACGGAAGAGTGGGGCCAGATTACCCAGCCGGTGGCGATGAACCAGGCGGGGGAGCCGTTGACATTTTTTCCGACCTTTGTCGAACGGCACCCGCAAGATGAGCAGGGTGGAAAGGATAAAAAAGGTGCGCTGGTTTTCAAAGAACATACCGAGCGCGCCGACATTGAAGCGCAGTGGCAGATGGATGAGCAGTACGATTCCGACGTCAGGGTACGGTTGACGGTGACGGCCAGGACCGACGGTTATTTTTCCGTTGCCACGCCAACGCTGGCGACGGTAGCCAAATCGGAATTGGCCTGGGGTGCCATTCCGGGGCACTTTCAGGGCGCCGACATTAACGACAGCCTGGTGCACTCTCTCGCGTACGGCCAGGGCATTCCCGATCGGCCCGTGCTGGTGCGCGAGCGCACCGCCACCACGCTCGCGCCGATGCTTAGTACGCAATCCGGTGTCACTCTGGCGGTGATTCCCGAGCCCGGCACGGGCCGCGATCCCTGGGAGCACGATCACATGACCCAGCATTCGTGGCAATTGGGACTGTCGTTGATGAATCGACAATCGCAGCTCACACCGAAAGTCTGGCATCCCGTACTGGGGGAGAAAGGTTCATTCCTGAAAAAAGGCGAGAGTGTCCAGTTTCAGTTTCGCTACAGTGTCCAAATGGCTGACTGGTTTTCGGTGTATCGCCACGCCGTGGAAGATATATACCGGTTTGACGATTTTCTGGCGTTGAAACGAACCCGGCAGTCCCTTACCGATCGTATTCTGTCCATGCACGATTATTTGCGGGATGATACGCGTTCCAAATGGCGGACCGAAATTGTGGAGGGCGTCACGCTGGGGGCGCAGGCTTACCTGGGTGGCGTGCTTAACTCGGATCGCGACGCCATGAAAAACTCCGATTACGGCGCCATGTGGATGCTGGCCCGTATTATGGATGACCCG
>NZ_DGMV01000060.1:69396-71782 GCF_002388575.1 Marinimicrobium sp. UBA4509 | reverse complement strand
CTATTATGGATGACCCGGTGCTGAAGGAAACCCGGCTGCCGTACGCGAGAAACTTCAAACTGTTGCAGCAGCAATCCGAGCCTGGGTTCTATCACGGCGCGGCCAAAGGTCAGTATTTTCTCTCGAAAAGAGAAACCTTCACCGAAGAGTGGGGCGACTACGTTGAACCCATCGCCATTACCTATTACACACTCGTGGATATTGGCAATATCTTGCTCTTTGAACCCGACGATGAGGCGCTAAAACAGCGTTTGCGCGATGGTGCCGAACGGCTGTTGGCCTGGCAGAAGCCTGGGGGAAACTGGGCGGTCGCCTATGATCATACCAGCGAAAAACCGCTGTTCACCGAGCTGGAAGACTTGCGTCCGACCTTTTACGGACTGGTGGTAGCGTATCGGATTCTCGGCGATGAGCGTTATCTACGTGCGGCACAGAACGGGGCGGACTGGTACATCCAGAACGCGGTCAATACGGGACATTTTCTGGGTGTGTGTGGGGACAATCGGTTTGTGCCTGACTTCGCTACCGGTCAAAGTGCGCAGGCGTTACTGGACCTCTATGAGCTGACTGACGAGACGCGCTATTTGGACGCCGCCAAGCGCGCGACACAGTTTTATACCCAGTCTATTTATACGCACCCGGTTCCGGACACGACAGGAAAAAACGTTCATGGCGTGGGTCGGGAGGATTGGGAGATCTCCCAGGTGGGGCTCAGCAACGAACATGGCGGGGGCATTGGCTCGGCCAATGACAACGGCCCCATTTTGTTGGCCAGCCACGCCGGACTGTTTGTACGGATGTACCAGCTCACTGGCGAAACATTGTACTTGCACATGGCGCGTGCCGCCGCGCTGGGCCGTGATGCCTTCGTCGACCCGGACACCAGCACCGTGTCGTACTACTGGCAGGCGATGGACGCGGGCCCCGGTGCTTTTCCGCATCACGCCTGGTGGCAGATTGGCTGGATCACCGACTATCTGCTCGCCGAAGCCGAGCTTCGCTCGGGCGGTCAAATACAGTTTCCCCGTGGCTTTGTGACACCGAAGGTCGGACCGCACCAAAGTTACGGCTTTGCACCCGGTTACGTCTATGGCACTCAGGCGTCTCTGATGCTTCGGCACGATAGTGTGAACAGCGATAATCCCTACGTCGATTTTTATATGGCGCTGTCCAACGACGGAAAACGCTTGTTTGTGTTTCTTCTGAACAATGACGATGAGCCGCAAACTGCGCAGGTGGAAGTAAATAACACACCATTGTTAGGCCGTGAAGCGATTCGAACCCAGTTCCTCGATCAGGATGGTGCGCCCTTGTCAGATCCGTCAACGACCCCACCCGCGACGGTCACCATTCCCGCTTATGGACTGCGCACGCTGGAACTGTCAGCGGACGATACCGCAAGCGCTAACTGAATTAGGAGAGTCTGTGATGATCTTAAAAAAGAGACAATACTTGACCTGGCTGCTGTGGCTTCCTTTCTGTGTACCGTGTCTGAGCAACGCGGAACATCCTGAAAGCACCGGGGTCTTGCTTGCCAGTCCGAGCGGGACTGTGCAGGGAGAGGTCTTTATGCAGGGTAGCCAGTTGTACTATCAGGTGGACTTCAATCGTCACCGCGTTATTCAGCCCTCCCCGCTGGGCATTACCGTGGAGGGGCAGTCGCTGGGCCGACATGCGTCGATTGAAAGCGTCGAGATAAAGCAGGTACATCATCAGTATCCAGTACTCGGTGTTCATTCGGTGGCGCACAACCATTACCGTGAGGCTATGATGACCCTGCAATCGCCTTCACAGGCACACTGGTATTTGCAGCTGCGGGCTTATAATGACGGCTTTGCCTACCGCTACGTGATTCCTCAATCAGACGCATCAACCGTTACTGTGAACGGCGAGCAGTCCAGCTGGACGCTGCCGGAGAACAGCGACGTGTGGTACTTCGAGCGTGACTCGGACTGGAAGCTGAAAACCTACGCGGGTGAATGGTTGAAAACCACTGTGAATGAACTCCCGGCGGTGTCGGCGAACGGGCCCGTGCAGGGGCCGCCACTTGTGGTAGAGCTTCCGGAGCACCAAGGGTACGCGGTACTGACCGAAGCGGCGCTCTATAACTACAGTGGCATGCGGTTGCGGGCTCTCGGCCAGCGCCGGGTCCAAGCGGATTTTACCGAGGGCGAGCGTGGGTTTTCCGTGGACACCGCGGACGGGGCGATGGATGGGGCGACAGTCACTCCGTGGCGAGTCACGATGTTAGGGGAAAACCTCGACGCACTGGTTAATTCGGATCTGATCACGAACCTCAACCCGGCACCGGATGAGTCACTGTTTGCCGAGACGGATTACATCAAACCCGGGCGTGCCGTCTGGCGCTGGTGGAGCCGGGAAACCG
>NZ_DGMV01000060.1:59248-69321 GCF_002388575.1 Marinimicrobium sp. UBA4509 | reverse complement strand
CCCGGCACGCCGGCACAGGAGCGGCAGTTTGTCGACTACGCCAGTGAGTTGGGGTTCGAGTATAGTCTGGTGGATGATGGCTGGGAGAGTTGGGAGAGCCCTTGGGCATCACTTGAGCAGCTCACTGGCTATGCCAACGGGCAGAATGTCGACGTTTTTGTGTGGAAAGACTGGAATCAGGTCAAGGACCCGTCCGGTGACTGGGGCGCGTTGCGGGTGTTTCTCGATGGGGTGTGCAAAGCCGGTGCGGTCGGTGTGAAACTGGATTTTATGAATGCGGAATCTATAGACCGTATCCGTTTCGAGGAAGCCGCCTTGCGATTGGCGGCGGAGCGAAAACTGATGGTGGTGTTTCACGGCATTCAAAAGCCAACGGGCGAATCGCGGACCTATCCCAATGAAATTTCCCGGGAGGGAATTCGTGGTCTGGAGCTGAATCGTATGGATCAGCCCCTCCCAGCCAGTCACAATGCTGCCTTGCCTTTCACACGTTTTCTGGTTGGGCACGGTGACTATACACCGCTGGGCTACAGCCTGCCCGGCAACACCACCTACGCCCATCAATTGGCCACGGTGGTGCTCTTTACCTCGCCTTTTCAAGTAATCGCCGAACATCCCGACATGTTATTGCATAACGATGACGTGGCGGCAGGGCTCGAACTGCTCAAAACCATTCCCGCCGTATGGGATGAGACGCGAGTGCTGCCTTCCAGTCGTATTGGTGAACTGGCCCTAATAGCACGACGTTCAGGAGACCACTGGTATTTGGCGGCATTGAATGGCACTGATCAGCCGGTACGCATTGACTCGCTGGACCTGTCGTTTCTCGGTGAAGGCACCTACACCGCTGAGGTGGTTTTCAGTCCTGAACCCCGGCGCTTACAAAAAAGCCATGCTTCGGCACTGGATAGTCATAGTGAATATTCGTTGAAACTGCTGCCGCGAGATGGGGCAGTGCTGCGTTTCTCACCAACGCCTTAAAGTGTTCCGATGTTGAAAAACGGGCCGCAATGCGGCCCGTTTTTTGTGCGTCTGCTTCTTACTAAGCACGGCTTAAGGAATCACGGGATGATAAGTTTCATTCATCCAGTCCACCAGATGGCGGTCACTGCCCGTTTGTCGATACAGGTCGGGGAAGCCCGGCTCGATTTGATCGGTGTCGTTATCCCAGCCTATGACCTGACGGGAGTGTGTAAACTGAATTGCGCCCGCACCGCCGTACTCCGCGGGACCGGACGCGGTGGAAGACAGTGTGTTGGTCCGGGCCAGCGCATTGTTGCGTACCAGAACATCGCGTGCGGACTGCACGGAAATGCCGCCCCAGTTGGCGTCTTCCACAGTGTTGTTACTGATTATGAAATGACTTTGCCATTGAATGTCCAGCGGGTTGTCACCGGCGGAGATATTTTCCCGTCCACAAAAAAGGCTGTAACGATTTTGCGGTGTGTAGCGGTTGGTGAAAATACTGACGGCGGCCGGAGGCATAGTCGTCAGGGACGTAATGGGAATCCACTGGCCGGTGTTCGCGATGACGTTATTATCGAAAATCACGTTGCGAGCCCCGGAGCCATTGTTGCCCCAGGAATTGGAGCACGCTTTTACATCAATCATCAGGGGAAATTTAACGCCTTGGTGGGAGGTGTTGAAGAACGTGTTGTGAGCGATCAACGCGTGAGGGGCAGAAAACTTCGCGCCGTTGCCGCGGTTTTCGCCAAAGGTTGAACCGATAATGACATAGTTACTGCTGAACCGGCTGCCGTCCGGATTAAAATGATGCACCATGGTATCGTGCCGATACACGGAGGGAGTATTGGTCGGAACGGGCGTAGAGAATTCCAGCAGAGCACAGGCGCGTGCGGTGGTGCTGCCGTTGCTGTAGTTCACCGTGCCATAGGTCGACCAGTCCGGGTGTTTGCTGTCCACCACTTCTTTGCCGACCATTGTGCCGCGCCAAAGAAAGTTCATGTCCCGGTCACGCAACTCATAGATATCGCCCACTTTGGCCAGATCGACGGGACGAGGGTTTGAGGCATAACAAACGGACAGCGTATGGGTGTCCACATACTTGGGATTAAAACCCGTCAACTCCCGAATGACCATTCGATCCTCTGTGCCGCCGACGGCCTCCACGTTTTTAAACAGGTAGTGCCCGCGATTGTGAAACAAGAAGATACCGTCCGCCTTGGTGGCCACCACGGCATTGGGATCGGTCTCATTCGGGTCCAGAGTGGCTTTGAAGTTCTTCGCTTTCAGATATTGCACACCGCCAAAGGCCGCCAGGGCGTTTCCGGGGCTGGACGTAACGTGAATATTCTGGAGTGTCACGTGTTTTGAATGTTGCAGTGAAAAGGCCCGTTTCCCGCCGTAGTGGGCGACCAGATAATGCAGATCCGGGTCCACGGCGTCGTAAAACTCTGTATCGGCGCTGAGATCAATGACGGCGGACCCATTGGCCTGCACCTGAACGGTGTAGCTGCCGATATTGGATTCCTCATGCGGGCCGACAATGCTGTCCGTACCGCTCGCGAGCGGGTGAAGGTTGGCAAAGGGCAGCAGCAGCGAAGACCCCGTGCCGGAATACTGACCCACTGCACTCAAACTGTAACTCGTGTCCGGGGCGGCCCAGGTTACCATCGCGCCCATTTCGTCGATGTAATCTCGATAGTCGCGGGCGCTGCCGGCCACGGGTGTCAGCTCCAGCTCGTAATTTCCGAGTTTTTCCACATTGACCTTGGTCTGAAACGGGTACACTTCATTGAAAAAATCCAGCGTGAAATTCCGGATTTCCACTCGCTCATTGCCGAGACCGGCGCTGTCTTTTTCCAGCCAGAACATATCCCGTCGGGCGGCGTGGATTAATTTGGAGCCGTTACCATCAATGATCAGATCCGTTTGTCCGGCCACATTAATGGTGTTGCCATAGAGGTTGCGATTGTCGCCCACGTAGAACTCGCCGTTCTCGGGAAACAGTATTTTCACGATCTTGCCATCGTAAGCGCTGTTGTTCCTGGCGTCGTTCAACGCGTCTGCGATGACTTGCTGGTTTGCCACGCCGTGTGTCATTACACCGGCTTCGCCACTGGGCGGCGTTTCATCGGCGATGTTGAATGGCATTCCGTTGGCGGGAATCAGGTCATCCAGGTATAGCGTAACGAGATCGACAGCGGCATCGCCTTCGGTGTGACCACTGGCATCCTGTGGTGGCGTAACCTCGAAGGCCCAGGGACCGCGGGTGGAATCCTCAATGTAGTCCGCCAGAAGCTCGTCCCCGCTAAGGGCGGTGGTATAGACGCGCACCTGATCGAATTGGCCTTGCAGGGCACGGGTGGGTGTGGACTCAAACGTTTGTCCCACGCGCAGTGTGCGAATCGCGGTGAGATCAATACCGGACACCGGCACTTCACCGAGTAACTCCGCGTTCAGATAAAAGCGCAGGTACTCATCGGCTTTGATCACCGCGCTGATTTGCATCCATCCTTGCGTAATGTCATTGTCGCGCTCGATGTGGTTGAACTTAGGCGAGGCCACGACACTGGTGGTGGAAAAACCGGGAATCCGGTTAAGGCCGCCGCCCTCGGAGTAAAAGCGCACGCGCTCGTTGTTGTATATCTGGAGTCCAATCCACTCGCCGGCGCTGTTTTGCAGCGAGATCAGGTAACCTTTGTCGTTGTCGACCGGGCGTACCCAAATGGACAATGTCATTTCTGTGACCATGCTCATTTGCGTACTGGTAAAATCAGTTTCTAGTATCTGGTCATCGCTGAGTGCGTCACCCGCCAGGTTGAGTCCGCGCACAGCACCATGTCGGTCGGAGGCGGCGTTGGGGTCATCCAGAATCTTCACGGGGATGGGCGATTGATCATCCTCAAGTGTGAGGCTGCCCCACTGCACGATATCCAGCGTCTGCTGTTGTCCCGACCGGTCGCTGACCTCGGTGGATGAGGTGGAAATGTCATCAAGAGTCCAAAGTGCTATAAGGTTTGGGCGATGATCTTGTGCTAGGGCATCAGGAAGGGTTAGCAGTGTGATCGTTAAGAGAGCAACTGCACTGATGTATCGGTGCAGTCCAACACATTGGGTGCGGGTTAATGTTCCAGCGTTGATGTGCACGAGGGTGTCCTCCATCTATTATGGTTTTGATGCTAGAAGTGTCGCTAACGTCGACAAGAAGTGCAGCGGCAGAGAATATTGCCAGATGCGGGGTGTTACTATAATAGATATTGTAAGGTGCCGCTAACGTGCTTCGTTGCTGTGCGTGGTGCGAAATTGCTTTTTTCTTGAGAAATGATTCGGAGAATATATCGATAATGTTTTAAGTGGCTGACATCAAAGGGCTCTGAAGTATGTGGTCACTCCGGTCTGGACAATGAAGGAGCAGGTTTAGTACGTAATATTCTAGTGGGAAGCCGTAATATTCTAAAAAAGTCTTATATATAGTATTAACAGGAGGTTGTCCCTTGAATCTCCTGAGTAACATGCGTGTATTAAAGACCGTATTGATATCATTTGAGTCAATGAATACCCCTCTGAATCAGTCGGTTATATAAGTTTCCAAGTCCGGTTATGGCGGCATTGACGAGGGCTGTCCGCTATGCGGAGAGTCTTCTGTATAACAGCCAGGCCGCTTTGACGTGGTTCGCGTAGGAGGATCGGTCCGATATTTTGGAGGGCCAAAGGCCCGTTACCCACCGATCCGTCCAGAACCACGCTCAATCAACGATCAGGTATAGTAATACTCAGTCCCGCCCCATCGGCGGGATGCTATGGAAGGTTATAAAGGATAACGCTATGTCTGATTTCCTCTGGCCGGGATTGATCCTGGCCGCTGTCCTGATCTGGGCGGTGTGGTGTTTTAACCGCCTGGTGCGTCTGCGCAATCAGGTGCGTACCGCCTGGAGCGATATTGATGTGCAGCTGGCGCGCCGTCATGATCTTATTCCCCAACTGGTGCGAACCGTTCAGGCCTACACCGATCACGAACGGAGTCTCTTGACCGCCGTGACCGAGCTGCGAGCGCGGGCTGTCGAGAGCCAGCATCCAGGTCAGCTCGCCGTCCTTGAGAACGAGTTGGAGCAGTCGCTGTCTCGCCTTTTCATTCTCCAGGAAAGCTATCCGGACCTGAAAGCCGATGGCAACTTCAGTCAGTTGCAGCGCGACCTGGTGGAGACCGAAAATCTTCTGCAGTATGCACGGCGGTTTTACAACGGTGCGGTGCGTGCGCTCAATGATCGGGTGCTACAGTTTCCGGACCTTCTGATTGCGCGAGTAGCGGGCGTTTCAACGGCTGAGTTTTTCAGCGCAGCAGAGGATCAACGTGACGTGGTTTCGGTGAACAGGGAGGGAATGAAATGAAAGCGTTCTTGAATGGTCTGTTACTCGCTTTTTTCCTGGCGTTAGGCGTACTTCCGGCGTCAGCGCAGGAGCGGATTCTGAGTTTTCATTCAGACATCGTGGTCGAGGCCGACGGCACGCTTGATGTGACCGAGACCATCGAAGTGCGGGCCGAGGGCCGGAATATTCGCCGCGGCATCTATCGGGATTTTCCAACTCGTTATCGGGACCGTCGCGGTGACCGTGTGGTCGTCGGGTTTGAAGTGGTCAGTGTCACCCGCGATGGCAAACCCGAGCCCTGGTTTACCGAAGACCGGGCGAACGGCATTCGAATCAATACCGGCGACGACAGCTTCCTGCCGACGCCGCTCACCACCACCTACCGGATTCGCTATCGCACCAACCGGCAACTGGGTTTCTTCGAGCAGCACGATGAGCTGTACTGGAATGTGACCGGCACAGGGTGGATGTTTGACATTGCGTCGGCCTCGGCTCGGGTGCAGTTGCCCGGGGCGGTGCCGGCAGATCAATTGCAGCTGGATGTTTATACCGGCCCGCAGGGCAGTCGGGCCCAGCTCGCCCAAGCCGAGGTGACTGAACCGGGCGTGGTGCGTTTTGCCACCACTCAGCCGCTGGGTGTGCGAGAGGGGCTGACCATTGTGGTGGGTTTTCCAAAAAATCTGGTGGAAGAACCCTCCGCGGGGCAAACGGTCATCTGGTTTCTGACCGACAACCGGGCGCAGTTGCTCCTGATCATCGGGCTGCTGGCGGTGTTCGGTTACTATTTTCATCACTGGCGCCGAGAGGGACGTGATCCTCAGACGGGTCCGGTGTTCGCGCGCTATTTCCCGCCCGAGGATTTCTCGCCCGGCGGTTTGCGTTACCTGGCCAAGGCGCGCTACGACGATCGATGTTTCGCGGCGGACTTGGTGCACTTGTCCGTGAAGGGCCTGGTTGCCATTCACCGTGACAAAAAGTGGCACTCAGACAACTGGCGGCTGCAAAAACTCAGTGACGCGAACGACGTGGAACTCGCCCCAGCCGAGCGCGCCCTGTTTTCCCGGTTGTTCGTGGACGCAGACGAATTGGCTCTTGAACAGGCGAATCACACCATTTTGGGTGAAGCGAAACGCCAACATCAGCGGGCGCTCAAGCAGCGCTTCAAGCCCCGCTATTTTGTCGACAACGTGGGGATTACCGTCAAAGGCGCGCTGGCTTCTGTGGCGTTGGGAGCGGTGGCGTTTTGGTTGGTGGGCAATCTGGCCTCTCTGACGTTCTGGGCGCTGCTGTCGGTGGTGATTCTTCTCAATGGCGTGTTCGCCAACCTGATGCGCCGCCCCACTCGGGAGGGGCGTAAGCTGCTGGACCACATCGAAGGCCTGAAGTTGTACCTGTCGGTGGCGTCCAGAGACGAAATCGCGGGTCTGGAGCACCGCAACGCGGATGAGCCGCCACTCAACGCCGAGCGTTACGAAAGCCTTCTGCCGTTTGCATTGGCCCTGGGGGTTGAAGAGGCCTGGACCGGTCAGTTCATCAAAGCGGTGGGTATGGAGGCCGCCACCAGTGCGGCGCACGCTATGCATTGGTATCACGGTCCGCTTGGCCGTGGTGGCTTGGCGAGTCTGGGCAGTGATCTGGGCAAGTCGCTCAGCTCACAGATTGCCTCCTCGTCGGTCGCACCCGGTACCAGTTCGGGTGGCGGGGGCGGCGGTTTCTCCGGTGGTGGCGGTGGCGGCGGAGGTGGCGGCGGCCGCTAGCCGTGAGCGCCGGAGATCGCTAAGATCAGGTTTTAGGTCTACCGGAGCCCCCATGAGTCTCAAGCAGATCGATCAGTTGCTGAATCCGCGCTCGGTGGCGGTCATCGGTGCGTCCAACAAGCCGAATCGTCCGGGCAATGCCGTGATGCGCAATCTGCTGCAAGGCAACTTTGCCGGGCCTATCATGCCGGTGACACCCAAGTATCAGGCGGTCAACGGGGTGTTGGCCTATGGCTCGATCGAGGCGCTGCCGGAGGTTCCGGATCTGGCGATCATTTGTACCCGGGCGGCGCGGGTACCGGCGTTGATCCAGCAATTGGGCAAGAAGGGCACGCGCAGCGTGATTGTGATTGCCGCCGGACTGGATGAGGTGCATACCGCCCAGGGCACCAGCCTGCAGGAGCAGATGCTGGCCATTGCCCGACACTGGGGAGTGCGACTGCTGGGGCCCAATTGTCTGGGGTTGTTTGTACCCGCCATCGGGCTGAACGCCAGCTATGCCCACACTCATGCGCTGCCGGGCAAGGTGGCCTTTGTGTCCCAGTCCTCCGGGGTGTGCGTCACCATTCTCGATTGGGCGCGCCGGCGGCGCATCGGTTTCTCCCACTTTGTCGCTCTGGGCGATGGGGCGGACATTGACTTTGATGAGTTGATCGATTACCTCGGGCGCGACCCCAAAACCCGGGCCATTCTCCTGTATATCGATTCCATCCGCGATGGGCGGGCTTTCCTTTCAGCGGCCCGAGCTGCAGCCGCGGGTAAGCCGATCCTCCTGATCAAGGCCGGGAATGCCCGCGAGGTGTCGGATGCGGTCAGCAGGTTGCCGGCCGAACAGCGCGGTTCCGACCGGGTGTATGATGCGGCCTTCCGGCGTGCGGGGATGCTGCGGGTGCAGGACCTGAGGGACCTGTTTGCCGCGGTGGAAACCCTCGCTTATGGCCGGGAGCTCACCAGTGAGCGGTTGGTGATCCTGGGTAACGGCAATGGTCCTGCCGCCATGGCGGCGGATGCGCTGATTGAGCGCGGTGGGCACCTGGTGACCTTCAGCGAGCAGACCGAGCAGGCGCTGGCCCGGTTGGTGCCTCGCGGTGGGCGTGCCCGCAACCCGGTCAACTTGCTGGGCGACGCACCGCCGGAACTCTATCGGGAGGTGCTCTCGGTGATTCTGGCCAGCGGTGAGGCGGATAACATTCTGGTGATGCATGCGCCTTCGGCGCTGCACGTCGGCGAAGTCTACGCTGAGGCGATGCTGGATGCCTATGAGGCACACGCCGGGCGCAAGCCCAACCTGCTGGTGAACTGGATGGGCGAGGAAGCGGCTTATCCGGCCCGGGAGCGGTTTGCCCAGGCGGGTATTGCCTCCTTTCGCACACCTGAAGGCGCCGTGGCGGCCTTTATGTATCGGGTTCAATACCGGCGCAACCAGAAGCTGCTGTCGGAAACCCCGGACTCGGTCAGCGAGCTGATTCCCCACCACCCGCTATCGGTGCGCGCGCTCATCGAGCGGGCGCTGGCGTCACCATGGATCGAGCTGTCCGCTCCGGAGGCGGCCGAGATGGTGGCGGCTTACGGTATTCGCACTCGGAATCCGGACGCTGAGGACAGCGCCCAAGAGGTGTATCAGGATGGCGTTGCGCTGCGCATTCAGGTGCGGGTCGACCCGGTATTCGGGCCGGTCATCGCCCTGGGAGAAGCGGGAGGCACTGCCGACTGGCTGTATAACGCCGTGGTGGCTCTGCCGCCTCTGAATATGGCCCTGGCCCGTTATCTGGTGATTCAGGCCCTGGCCGAGGGCAAGATCCGCGAGCGCCATCAACCGCTGGAGCGTCACTCGCTCTGCCTGCTGTTGAGTCAGGTCAGTCAGCTGGTGGTCGACAATCCCGAGCTGGTCAGCCTGGACCTGCAACCGGTGGTGATGCGGCAGGGCGTCTACACCGCGCTGGAGGTCTCGGCCCGTCTTGCACCGGCCGAGCAGGCGCGTCCCATGGCCATCCGGCCTTATCCCAAAGAGCTGGAGGCGCGAGTGACCCTGAAGGATGGTCGCTCAGTGTTGCTGCGCCCGATCCGGCCGGAAGATGAAGCCCGTCAACAGGTCTTCGATCACGCCCTGAGCCGGGAGGACCGTTACAACCGCTATTTTGGCGAGGTGTCCGAGTTTTCGCACGAGCAGATGGCCCGTGTGACCCAGATCGACTACGACCGGGAGATGGTGTTCATCGCCACCGAGCGCGACGAGCGGGGTGAGGAAGTCACTCTGGGGATGGTCCAGGCCCAGATGGACCCGGACAACCACGAAGGTGAGTTCAGCATTGCCATTCGCAGTGATCTCAAAGGCTGCGGGCTGGGGCGGTTGCTGCTGGGCAAGATGCTGGCGCACTGCCGAGACCAGGGGACCCGTCATCTGGTGGGCTGGACGCTCCCCCAGAATCGGGGCATGGCCAGTCTGGCTCGAAGCCTGGGATTTCGGGTGAAGTACGATCCGGACGAAGAGGTCATCGACATGCGGATCGATTTACAGGCGCCGGACGCTACAGCTTCGCCAACGCCTTGATGTGGGCCACGGCGCTGCGTCCCAGGGCTGACAGTGCATAGCCCCCCTCCAGAGTGGAGACAATGCCTCGGCAGTGCTCGTCGGGGCTATCGCTCTCCCGGCTCTGATCCACCAGGGTCCGCAGTTGCTCGCTCACCCACTGGTAATCCCGATCGGTCAGGCTGGTGGAGGACATATCGTCCTCCTCATGGGCGTCAAAACCGGCCGAGATCAACAAGAGTTGTGGACGAAAACGCTTCAGCGCGGGCAGCCAACGCTCGGTGATGGACGCCCGAAATTCCTCACTGCGGCAGGTGGCGGGCAGTGGCACATTGACGATGTGGTCGCGCTTCACGTCAATGGGGGTGCCCGGGTAGAAGGGGTGCTGAAAGCTGGAACAGAATAAGACCCGGGGCTCATCATAGAACATGGTCTGAGTGCCATTGCCGTGGTGG
>NZ_DGMV01000060.1:54885-59124 GCF_002388575.1 Marinimicrobium sp. UBA4509 | reverse complement strand
TGAGTGCCATTGCCGTGGTGGACATCGAAATCGGCGATGGCGATCCGCTGCAGTCCGTGCTGCGCCAGCGCGTGGACGGCGGCGATGGCAACATTGTTGTACAGGCAGAAGCCCATGGCCCGATCCGGCTCGGCGTGGTGGCCCGGCGGACGCACGTTGCAGAAGACCGCATCGGTCTCTCCCGCCATCACCAGGTCCACCCCGTAGGCGGCGGCTCCGGCGGCATGCCGGGCGGCCTCCAGAGTGTCGCGACTCAGGTAGACATCGGTGTCGAAGGGCAGAATCTGATCCTCTCCCAGGGTTCTGGCCGCCTCCTCCAAATTGTCCAGGTATTCCGGGTCATGGACCCGCAGCAGTTGCTCCCGGGTGACCGCCGGCGCCTGCTTGTGCAGCAGCAGCCCGTCCAGGCCGCTGGTCAAGAGGCGATTGTTGATGGCATCCAGACGTTCCGGGCATTCCGGGTGGCCGTCTGGCATCCGGTGCCGATGGCAGCTTGGGTGGGAGAGGATGGTCGCCAGCATGGATTGCCTCCGGGTTGGGCACCCATGCGGTGCCGAAACGATGACCGCCGCCCGCGCGAGCGATCCTGAAGTGAGCGGTACGGCGCGGTCCAGCGGCTTTGATCCTAAAGCAGTTGATCTCGCCGAGTCCAGCCCGGCCTTGATCAAAGTCACAAAAGTTGAAATTGACGACATTGTGGGGGAGCATCTTGCGATGAAAACCGCTACCCTAGAGGTGTCAAGAAACTGCTTGTAAAGTGGTCAACAAAACGGCTATGGTTAATATGACTATATGTCGGTCGGTCTACAATAACGAAAAATGGTTTAAATATGACGTCTACGGTTGCCAATAGCTTCAAAAACCGCTTTTTACGGGTGGAGGCGGGACTGGCGCTGCTGATTCTGCTGACGGTGGTCGCCATAGTGGCCGAGCGGCCCATTCTGGAAACCGGATTGGCGCTGGACGGTAGCGACGGAACCGTAGCCCACTACAGTGACGCTGGCGAAGGCGGCGAGAGCCGCTCAGCGGTCATTGATCCCGCCGCCATGAGCTGGGAGTGTGAGCTGGTCGACAGTGATCGGTACATGTTTTGTGGCTTCGAGCTGGTGCTGGATGAGGAGCGTGAAAATGGACTGGATCTGCGTCGGTATGATCAGATCCGGTTCTGGATGGACTATGAGGGTCCGACCGAAACCATCCGCCTGTACTTGAGAAATTACGACCCGCGCTACAGCAAACGCTACGTTAACGACAGCACTAAGTACAATCAGATCGAGTTTGATGCCGATCTGGCCAAAGGCGGCGCCTGGTTGGAGTTCTCCATGGCGGATTTCTTTGTCGCCAACTGGTGGTTTCAGCGCTATCGGATTTCTCCGGATATGGCCCATCCGCAGTTCGATAACATCGTGGTGATCGAGGTACAGACCGGCTCTACCGGGATTCCTGGTGAGCACCGATTCACTTTGTCCCGCATCGAGTTGACGGGCCAGGTCATTTCCACCGAGCAGTGGTACCAGATTCTTGTGGCGGTCTGGCTGATGGCCGCACTGGCCTTTCTGGCGGTGCGCACCTGGCGGCTCAAACAGGAGTTGAGCTTGCGGCATGCCCGCGAACAGGAATTGCTGCAGGTCAATCAATTGCTGGATAGTCGCAGTCGAGCTCTGGAGGATAAAGCGAAAACCGACCCTTTGACCGGGGCGTTCAACCGTCAGGGTATTGAAGAGGCGATTGCCCTGGGGTTGGTGGAGCGGCGCGAGGGTAAGCCCCTGTCACTGATCATGGTGGACGTCGACCGCTTCAAGCCGATCAATGACCACTACGGTCACGCGGTGGGCGATCAGGTTCTGACCGGGCTCTCTTCTCTGGTCAAACACAATATCCGCGGGACCGACCTCTTTGCCCGTTGGGGCGGTGAGGAGTTCGTGTTGGTCTGTCGCGATACCGAACTGCGTGAGGCCGCCGGGCTGGCTGAAAAGCTGCGGGCCCTGTTGGCGGAGGAGGAGTTCGAGCAGGTGGGGCGAATCACCGCCAGCTTCGGGGTCGCCACCTTACGTCAGGGCGAAACGCTGGACGAGATTTTCAACCGGGTGGATCAGGCGCTGTACAAAGCCAAAGAGTTTGGTCGCAACCGTGTGGAGGTATCCTGGTAGTTGGATTACCACCAGGCTTTGCCCCACATTTCCGGGTTGGCCCAGAAGCGCGGGTTGTTCCAGTCCCGCTTGTGATTGTAGTTGCTGATGTTGTAGGTGTAGAGCGTCTGGTTGTGCCCCTCTTCTTCGATACGGGCCTGGCGTCGGAAGCCCAGGCCGATGAAATCGGTGAGGCTCCAGCCGGCACCGTCAGTGACCAGGACGCCGATCTGTCGGGTGCCGTAGTTGCGCAACTGACCGATGAGGGTTTGACCGGCCGAATGGCTCAGATGTTCAAGGCTGCCGGTGACCAGGGCCAGGTCCTGAGTGCGGGGCAGGCTGAGGCCCTGTTCGGTATCGGCGGCATCCAGGCAGGTCAGTTGACACTGGCCGTGGGTATCGTGCCAGCGTTGGGCAATGGCCTGGGCCTGCTCGCCAACGGCGACGATGGAGTCGGGCTCGCAGGCGTCAACGAGGGCGGCGATGGCTTGCGTGCTGGTCTTCATAGCGATCCGACCTACTGAAGCTCTTCCTGTAACTTTTCCATGAACAGCTCAATGCGTCGGGCATTGGCGCCGACGTCGCTGCGGCCCAGGCGGGATTTGCTGCGGACGTCGACCCGGCTGCCGTTTTCATGGGGCTGAATACGGATTACCACGTCGTCTTTGAAGCCGAACCAGAGCGTGGTGTCGGTGGCTTCCACCCGGGCGCTGCCATCGTCGAGCTGTTCGGCGCCGGCCAGATCCCAGGCCTGACCTTCCACAACCGCTTGGGCCGCTTCGAGCACGTCGGCCACGGGCCGCTCGACGATCAGGGGTTGCAGCTCAGGGTAGGCCTCACGTTGCTGCTTGGCCGTCTCCTCGCCAGCGTACTCCGCCGGGTTGGGGGCGTTTTCCCGCAAGGGCAGTATCGCCACAAACGCCGGCGGGTTGTCGAGGTCGGTGGTGATGTCGTGAATCGGGGGCACTGACTGGGCGGTCTGCCACTGGCTGAACGGCAGGTAAAAGCTGAACAGCCCCACCACGGCGGAAATCGCGAGTGCCGAGGTGAAGCGCCCCTGGGGTTTCTGCCAAATGGCGTAGCCGATGATCAGCGGCACGCTGGCAATACCCACATAGGCACCCCAGCGCAGCAGGGTAAACGCCTGCCCGAGATCCAGCCAGCCATTGCGAAAGCTCGGGCCGGCGATGAATACCAGAAACAGCGCCGCAAAGCCGCTTGAGAGTGCCACGATACCGAGTAGTTTTTTCATAGAACCGCCTTGTTGTAAGAGGTGTTGTCCGGATCAAAGACCACGTAAACTGTTCCGGTAAATACGGAGAGCCCCTATTTTCGATCACAAAGCGGATGGCGTCTATGGCTGTGTCCCCGGAACCCTCAGTACAGTTTAACCCCGAAGCCCGGGTCAGAGTGGACCAGGTGGGTGCAGAGCGTCAACCCGTGGTCTGTATTGATGATTTTCTGTTGGGCGCCGGGGCGCTTCGCGAGGACGCGGTGGCGAAAAAGGGCTTCGACAACAACACCGGTTTTTACCCCGGCCTGCGCGCCGCGGCGCCAGGTAGCTACTATCAGGCATTGCAGAACAGCCTGCCGGGGCTGATTGAGCGCGTGTTCGGCATCCACTCCGGGCAGATTGCCAGCGTCGAGTGCTCCTACTCTCTGGTGACCACCCGGCCGGATGATCTGCACCCGGTGCAGCGTATCCCGCACTTTGATTCCAATCGGCCCACCGAGCTGGCCATGATTCATTTTCTGTGTGGCCCGGAACTGGGCGGTACGTCGTTTTACCGCCACCGCGATACCGGTTTTGAATATGTGGACGCGGGCCGTCGGGAGTCTTTTCTGGGGGCGCTGGAAGCGGATGCCAAAGCCGGGCGGCTGCCGCCACCGGGTTATATCAACGGCGATACCGATCAGTTCGAGCGCATTGCGTCTTATGAGGCGGCGTTCAACCGGCTATTATTGTACCGGTGCACGAGTCTGCATTCGGGGAATATTGCGGCGGGGTTCGATTTTGACACCGACCCCGCGAAGGGCCGGTTGTCGATCAATACGTTTTTGTTGAATGGGTAACGGCGGATGCGCCTTCGGCTTATCCGCCCTACGGCCG